>NZ_JBFPJI010000194.1:0-6362 GCF_040838205.1 Bacillus sp. S4 | reverse complement strand
CTTTATCACTGTCTAAATTTTTATACATACCAGGAGGACACTATGACATTTTCATTTCCAACAATAAAAGAGTTTATAAAAATTTTATCAATCGATCGTACAAGCACCATTCAGCACATGAAACAGGAAGGTAAAAATTTTTATTACCTTCCTTCATCTACTGAAGAATGTAGTTGCGCAGTTATTTATGAAGAGGACTCTTTCACTACGTTAATCGAAGCTTTTTCTAACAATTCGGCAGTTGTAATTGTGAACGAAAATCTAGATCCTATATGCTGTGTAACTGCTCAACAAATGATTCCATTTCTTTATAAGTCTTACAATGATCTGCTAGCTTTTTATAACACTGTCATTCAAACGACTGATTCTTCTGTTACCGTCATTGATGAGAAAGAATGCGTTCGTACGTGGACAGATGGCGCTGAAAAAATCTTTTCAGTCAAACATAACGAAATTATCGGACAACCGATTACACGTTTTTTTGATTATAAAGATTTGGAAATTTTACAATCATTACATGACGGAAAAAGCATAATCGCCCAGTTCCATCAGCCTCGTCCGGATTTGTTCGTATTAATCAATTCAAATCCAGTTTATTGTAACAATGAAATTATAGGAGCAGTCGTTTCTGAAACTGATGTTACAAATCAAGTCGCTTTGAATGAAAAACTATTTAATATGTCGCATGAAATGCACCGATTAGAACAAGAAGTAGCAAAATATAAAGATACATCCGATCCTTTCCTTGCGATGAATGGAAAAAGCCCTGTTATACAACGAACGATTCAATTAGCTAGAAAGGTTTGTTCAGTGAAATCCACGGTTTTAATACTCGGCGAAAGCGGAGTTGGAAAAGAAGTGTTTGCGAAAGCAATTCATGAAGCAAGTGAGACAGCGAATGCCCCGTTTATTTCAATTAACTGCGGTGCAATTCCTGAAGCGTTATTTGAAAGTGAATTATTTGGTTACGAACGTGGAGCCTTTTCTGGTGCAAATAGTAAAGGGAAGAAAGGGAAAATAGAGCTCGCGCAAGGCGGTACTTTATTCCTTGATGAGATTGGAGAAATGCCTCTCGATATGCAAGTGAAACTTTTGCGTGTACTGCAAGAACGAAAGTATTACCGAGTTGGTGGAGAAAAAGAAATTAATATCGATTTCCGCATTATCGCTGCTACAAATCGTGATTTACAAGAAGAAATGAGAAAAGGAACTTTCCGGGAAGATTTATACTATCGCTTAAATGTAGTTAGCTTGCACATTCCGCCACTGCGCGAAAGACGAGAGGATATTATCGAATTAACCTACTCCTTCTTAAACGATTTTTCAATAAACTATAACAGGCCTATTCGTGACTTACCTTCAAGCATTATGCATGAACTGCTTCATTACAATTGGCCTGGTAATATTCGCGAGCTCCGCAACGTAGTTGAAAGACTCGTCGTATTTGCGACAGACGGCATTATAAAACAAGAATATTTACCGTTTCATACAAATGATACTTTAGAGAACAAAACATCTCATTCCCTATTACTCAGCAATAATAATATGATTCTTTCTTTACAAGAAGAAATGGATGAGCACGAGAAAAAGGTAATTGAAAGAGCTTTACGCATTTTAGATGGTAATAAATTAGAATGTGCGAAACAACTCGGGGTAACGAGGGCCACTTTATATAACCGCTTAAAAAGGCTTGGGTTACAATAACCCCTTCTCCTCCTCTATGTTGGCATAGTTATTGCATAATAATTTGTGTAAACCGAACTAGAGGAGGAATACATATGACGAATAAAGAGAATTTAATTGTTTGTCGTTGTGAAGAAGTTACATACGGACAACTTCAATCGACAATTGCTGAATATAATTGCTCAGCTCGTGAGTTAAAACTAAGAACGCGTGCTGGTATGGGTTTTTGCGGGGGACGTACATGTAGAACAACACTAGATCGAATGATCGAAAACGCTAACCCTGGTACATCTCCTGACGAGATTCCATTAAAATATCAACCACCAGTGCGTGCAGTTACTTTTGGGGCGGTAGGTGAAAATAAATGAATAGAATTATAAATCACCCTATTTTAGGTAGTTTAAATAGTAGTCAGCGTATCAATTTTAAATTTAATGGTCAACAATATGAAGCATATGAACATGAAACGATAGCGGCCGCTCTACTTGCAAACGGAATAAGAACGTTAAGAGTCCATGAAGATAGCGGGACGCCGCGAGGTATTTATTGTAATATCGGACATTGTTCTGAATGCCGCGTGACTGTAAACGATCAAACGAACGTACGAGCATGCTTAACGGTTGTAGAAAACGATATGGTTGTTGAAAGCGGAAAACAGCATCCAAATATCGTGAGAGAGATGGTGAAAAAGCGATGATCGATGTAATTATTATTGGTGCAGGACCAGCAGGATTATCAGCTTCCATCTCTTGTGCACGTTTTGGACTTAACGTACTTGTTATTGATGAATTTATGAAGCCGGGCGGGAGATTGTTAGGACAGTTGCATCAAGAGCCTACTGGGGAATGGTGGAACGGAATAGAAGAATCAAAGCGCCTTCATGAAGAAGCAAAATCCCTTTCAGTCGATATTCGGTGCGGTGTTTCCGTATATAACTTAGATAAAGATGAAAGGTCTTGGTTCGTGCATACAAATATCGGTACGTTAGAAGCACCTTTCGTACTAATTGCTACTGGGGCTGCTGAGTATTCTATTCCCCTTCCTGGCTGGACACTTCCAGGAGTTATGTCAATTGGAGCAGCTCAAGTTATGACAAATGTTCACCGCGTGCAAGTTGGAAAAAAAGGAATCATAATTGGCGCTAACATTTTGTCTTTCGCCATTTTAAATGAATTACAATTAGCTGGAATTAAAGTTGAACATATTGTACTTCCTGAAAAAAGTGAGTTAAGCCAAAAGGCTGGTGAACCAGAAGAAGTTTTGAACTCTCTTTTAAATGCAGCTCACCTCGCTCCTTCTGCTTTTCTGCGTTTAGGTAGCCGTTTTATGAAATATGATTGGATTCGAAAAGCTGGATTAACCTTCTATCCAAATAGCGGAATGAAAATAAACGGGACGCCGCTTCATCTTCGTAAAGCTGCGCTTGAAATTATCGGAACGGATCAAGTTGAAGGTGTCCGTGTGGCTAATATTGATTCTAAAGGAAATATTATTAATGGATCAGAAAAGATATATGAGGCTGACTTCGTTTGTATTGCCGGAGGTTTATACCCTCTTGCTGAGCTTGCCGCTGTAGCGGGATGCCCTTTCCATTACATTCCGGAATTAGGCGGACATGTTCCACTTCATTCAGAAGAAATGGAAACCCCTCTTCCAGGTTTATTTGTAGCTGGAAATATTACTGGAATTGAAAGCGGAAAAATCGCAATGGCGCAAGGAGCTGTCGCGGGTCTATCTATTGCTAAACATGCAAGTGAGAAACGTGACGTAGTCGACCAACAATTACAACAAGCAATGCAACACGTTCACTCTGTTCGTCAAAAAGCAGCGATTCAATTTAATCCAATGATTGATGTTGGTAGACGGAAGATGAATGAACTTTGGTATGATTATTCTTCTACATATGCACATACTAAAAAGAGCTGCTGAGATTACTCTCAACAGCTCTTTTCACTACTCATCTGAGTTATTAAATTTCGCTAATGCGTAAATACCTTCTTCATCATCTAATTCAAGTTGCAATCTTGCTGCAAATGAATTGACGTTGTATTCTCGATCAAGTAGTAAGCGTAGTGCTTCGATTAAGTTCGCTTGAATTAATATTTGCTGGCGACCATTTACCTCTACTTCTGCAGAGAAACCGTAGTCATCATCATACATTAGTTCAACTGAAACTTCTTCTGGACCAACTTGTCTTTTTTCAGCGATATATATACAAAGCGCATTTATAAGCTCTTGTTCAGAAATTTTTATTGTTTCCATGCTACTTCATCTGCCTTTTTCTTACGTTGATCTTTGAAGTATTTAAATGCACGAACTGCTAACATTACGATACCAGCCATTACTAACATATTTACCATAAACGCTAATACAGAACCAAGAGCTCCCATATTTGCAAATAAGCTACCCATTAGTAAACCACCAAGACCACCTAGTAATAAACCTTTCATAAAGCCACCTTTATTACTTTTTGGTGCTGTGTTTGTTGCTTTTGTTTTTGAATCTGTTGTCGTTTTTTGTGAATTTACATTAGAATCTTTTTTGTTTAAATCAACTTTTGAATTTTGACCAGAACTTGGTGTATATGATTTTTTACCAGATTTGTAACTTTTCGCTTCCGCGTGATTTACGAACATAAAGCTACTAGCCCCAAAGATAACCATGAATGCTGTCATTACTGCTACAAGTTTTTTCAACATATTATATCCATTCTCCTTTTATATAGATATATGTGAAATCTACCTTTCTTTTAAAACAAGAATGATAGATTTATTTTAAAACCTTTTTAAAGGTTCTTATGAACTCATTATATGAACTTTTGTCGAAATATGCAAGTATTATTTACTATCGACAATAATTCCATAACAAAGGAAAAATTAAGAAAAACGGAATTGGCTTTAAATGAAACAAAACATATTATAAGTTCATAAGAACTTTTTATAATTTTGGAGGTGAAAAGATGGAAACATTTCATCTCACACGAAACGAAATGGCAACGCTCCTTCTATCACTTAGAGGATGGAATCCGAAAAAGCCTCTTAGCATTTTACAAGAAGCTTGGGCAAAGTCACATAAAAAAGATATTGAAAGCGGACAAAGCGTTACAGCTTTTATTACAACCGCACTTTCACCTATTTTTGAAAAATTAATTAAAATCGATGATACGGATGTCGGTTTTTCTTTAAATGAAATAGTTGCGCTTGGTAATCAGATTGAAAACACAAGTTTCTCTGTAACTGCTATGCAAAACTGGGTGAAACGAGATATAAAAGAAATGATTGGCTCCCCTCAAAAAGGGAAGAAATACTCAATCGAACAAGCAGCCTTACTATTCATCGTCGAAGATTTAAAAACAGCACTTGATTTTGAATCTATTCGTAAACTATTACGACTCATCGTAAATGACCCGGCCGATCGAAGTGATGATTTAATTAACCCTGTTCATTTATATGTAGCTTATTCTTCTTTATTTGAAGAACTGAATCAAGGGAACTGCTTACAACTAAATGCAACAGATACCATTCATACGATCGAAAATATTGTAAAAGAAAAAGCTGATAAAATTGCAAGCAAGTTTGATCAAATTAATAACGAACAACGCGAAGCAATTCGTAACGCTATTATTATCGCTACCCTATCTGTTCATACCGCATATGTACAAATGTTAGCGAAGCGTTATGTTTCAGCAACATTGTTTTTACAAAATTTAGATGTGAAACCGTAAAAAGAGGAGCCATAGTTTAGGCTCCTCTTTTTGTATTTATAAAAGATAGTATATGAAATATCGATGTTGCAACTAGGAATAGCAAACCCTCCTCCCTATTTTTACCACATAGAAAATGAGGATTTTTTAATACTCCTTTCATTTTCTCTTCATGAAAACTCAATTTATTTCCTTTATTATAAATACGAGAGATAAAAAGTATTGAAATAGCAATCCCCTATGTAAATAAGGTATAATTTACACATAGTGAACCTTTTATGTTGTTAAACAAAAGGTTCACTATATTCAAAAATCCATGAACTAGAAGGTGCAACAATGTTAAGTAGTTTTATTCATTCAGTATTAACATTTTTTGAAGGATTAGGTTATTGGGGCATAATGCTTGGACTTATGATTGAAATTATCCCAAGTGAGATCGTCCTAGCTTATGCTGGATACTTAGTATTCAATGGTAGTATCTCATTTGTAGGTGCAGTTATATTCGGTACAATTGGCGGTGTTATTGCCCAAATCTTTGTTTACTGGATTGGTCGATATGGTGGTCGCCCTGTATTAGAACGTTACGGTAAGTATATTTTCATACATAAAAAACAAATGGATGCTGCTGAAGATTGGTTTAATCGTTACGGAACTGGCGTAATTTTCACAGCGCGCTTCATTCCGGTAGCGCGGCATGCGATTTCAATTCCTGCTGGTATCACAAAAATGCCATTACTACGTTTCACTACGTTAACAGCACTTGCGATAATCCCTTGGTCTATCATTTTCATTTATCTAGGTGAAAAACTAGGTGAAAACTGGGAGAATATTAATGAAATTGCTGGACCGTATGTGAAATCGTTTGCTGTCGGTGGCATCGTACTTATTCTTTTATATTTCGTAATAAAAAAGTGGACAAAAAAACGTAAACAGCTTGCTTAAGATTATAATAAAACCGCTATAAATTCATTTAGAA
>NZ_JBFPJI010000193.1:0-6379 GCF_040838205.1 Bacillus sp. S4 | reverse complement strand
GTATTAAAGACATCTATAAAGTATTTGATAAGATAGAGAAGATTTACGCACCGCAAAAACATAAAGAAGAACAAAAAGAGATTGAAAGAGCTACAGGTAAATTAAGAGAAACATTCGGTGAAATAGAGAAGTTATTCAACGATAAAGGTTTCAGCTTAGAGACTGATAAGGAAATTTTAGATAAAGCAAATACAAAACTAGAGGAAGCAAAACGTATTTGGAAACCTACATTCGATAAGTTAAGATCCGAAGTAAGCGGTGGTACAACTACAGATAAACCTTCCAGTACAACAAGTAGTTCTAGTGGTTCTATATCAGCAAACCCAACTACTGGTAGTCAGGCTCAGACAGATAAAAGTCAAGCTAAAACTGGCGTATTCGTAGGTACAATTGGTACATCTGAAGAGTTAGGAATTAGTTATGGAAACATGCAAAAGAACATAAAAGACGGTACTGAAATTATTGGTAATTGGGGTATTGATTACGGTAGTGGCGTAAAAACTACGTTAGTACTAAAAGGTGATAAGACATTTGAGTCTTATACGAATGGTTCTTATCCGAATAAGGATAACTACTTAACAGGAACATATACAGTAGATGTTCCGTCATTCCAGTTAGCCTTAAAAATAACAAAAGCAGTTAAAGACGGTCAAGAAGTGAAGCTAACAAATGACAGTGTAATGTATAAACTACAAAACTACGATGGTAATACATTACAAATTTATCACATGGACGATAACGTTCGTATTCGATATGTAAAACAATAAATAATTAGAAAAAAACTCTGTAAAAAATTTTACAGAGTTTTTTTATTGTGTAGCTTTGAAAGAAAGTTTGATCAAAATAAAGGCTTTTTGTTACATTACGGCTTACGTATTATTTACGCGGGCATGGGATTCCTTTTATGCAGATTAACGAGAATAGAGCAGGGGGGTCATTATGTTTGTCACTTTGAGTGATGACCTTGTGTGATTATTATTTGTGTAGATCTTCGTAACTTTTATGTAATTGTTTCATATATTAAAAAAAGACTCGATTCGCGGTATATAAAGTGGGCTGTAGTAGGAGAAGTACCTTCAAAAGTGCTATGGATGAAAAGATGATTAGGTTGTACGAAATATGAAAATGTACGGACATAATGATTGTAAATCCAATTATGTAACAAGTTTAGCCTTACAAAACGTTGCACTGACGAATTTTTCATGGATATGACCGCAAGTATGTGTATAATTACTGGTAATCTTATAGGTTTTCTTTGAAAAGCGAACGAGAAATATATGGTTTTCTGTATCTGACGTTTGAAAAAACTATGGTAAAGGGGAGAGAGCGAGTTTTTATAAGGTATGTCCTTTAAGAAAAACTATTTTTAGAGAGCTTATTCAAATCTTAAGGATTCTTAAGGATGTCACTCTAGTTTCTTCAGGTTTGAATTTTAAACTATAGTAGTAAATTCAAACTATTGGAGTGATTAAATATGAAGCCTCTGTCTTTTTTATCTCAATATATAACGAATCCAAGAAACGTTGGTGCAGTACTTCCAAGTTCAAAGTTTCTTGCAGATAAAATGGTGGAAAGCATCAATTTTAAGGAAGCTAAATATATTGTTGAATATGGGCCAGGTACGGGTGTATTCACGAATAAATTGCTTGAAAAACGAAGTTCGAATACTACTCTTTTATTAGTGGAAAATAATAAAGAGTTTTATTTATTATTGAAAGAAAAATATAAAAAAGAGAAAAATGTATTCATTGTATTAGGGTCTGCGGAAAATATTGACGAGTATCTACAGGGCTATTGCATTCCTTATGCAGACTATATTGTTTCTGGTCTTCCTTTTTCTAGTTTACCCCCAAATGTTTCAAAAAAAATATTATTAACTACCACCAAAATTTTAAAGGAAGGTGGGAATTTTATTACCTTTCAATATACTAAATTTAAAAAGAATTTTCTTAATCAGTTTTTTAATAGAATAGATGTGAAAAGGGAACTTAGAAATGTACCACCAGCTTATATCTTTAACTGTTCAATCCCAAAAAATAGTGGGAAATAAGAGGGAAACGGCAAGGTTATGGTTCTTTCTATTCCATAAATCTGTGGCGATTTTCCTTATAAAACCTGTATTTAATCTCGTTTATTGATGAAATCTTTGTAAGTGGTAATTTTATATTCAAGCATCTCATCCGCAGCTTTTAACGTTCTAATTTGTTCCTTAATAGAGTGTTTATGTTCTTCTAAAAGATTTAAACGCTCTGTCGTGGTATGTTCTCCTTCCAAAGCTAATGCAGCATACTTCTTTATTTTCGCAATTGGCATTTGTGTTTCTTTTAACTTGATAACAAATTGCAGCCATTTAATATGTGAATCGTTATATCGTCTGTCTCCGTTAATGTTACGAACAGGAATTATAATTTTTTCTTTTTCGTAATACCGTAATGTATATGTACTTATCTCTAACATTTTAGCCACTTCACCAATAGTGTACATAAGAAACCTCCATATAAATTTTTCTTGACTTAGAGTTTACTCTAATCATTATAATCAACTCATAGTTCGTTTACAATTAAATCAATTGGATAAAATTCAGGAGGGATTTATATGAAATATACAGTTATTACAGGGGCTAGCTCAGGAATTGGATATGAAACCGCTCTTGCTTTTGCGACTCGTGGAAAAAACTTAATTATAGCAGCACGCAGAACGGAGGAATTAGGAAAGTTAAAGTCAAAAGTGGCTGAAATTAATCCAGACCTGGATGTTGTCATTCGAACCGTTGACTTATCTGTTACTGCAAATGTTTATGAATTCTATGAAAGTCTTCAGGTTTATCAAATCGACACCTGGATTAATAATGCTGGATTTGGAAACTTTGCTTCCATTGGGGAGCAAAAGTTAAATAAAATTGAGACGATGCTTCACTTGAATATTGAGGCTTTAACCGTTCTGTCCTCTCTTTATGTACGTGATTATGCAGATGTTGAAGGAACTCAAATTATCAATATATCTTCAGGAGGAGGATATAGGATTGTGGCCGATGCTGTGACTTACTGCGCGACAAAGTTCTATGTAAGTGCCTTTACAGAAGGTCTAGCACAAGAATTAAAAGAAAAAGGAGCGGCAATGCAAGCAAAAGTGTTGGCTCCTGCTGCTACAGAGACCGAATTTGCAAAACGGTCTTATGATGTTGATAATTTTGAATATGATAATGTTGTTCCTAAGTTCCATACAGCTGAACAAATGGCCGGTTTCTTACTCAATTTATATGATAGTGAGAAGGTGGTAGGAATTGTGAATGGAGAAACGTATGACTTTGAATTAAGAGATCCAATGTATCCATATGTGATGAGTATAAGAAACTAGTTTTGGAAAATCTGAACATAACAAAAAACTGATAGTTCCTTAAGGGACTATTTAAACAAAAATCACCGATTTCCTGTACGTAAAGAAGTTGGTGATTTTTTTGTCGTAATGGTCGTGAAATTGAACATACACACTGTTTACATATTACAGAGGTGGCTACTTATATAAAAATTAAATAACAGTAGTTGATATTCATCCATTAAATAAGACGATTATATGTACTGATGTTTTTCGTAATAAGAGAATGTTTAAGTTTGGTGATGTAATTGAAGTGAATTAGAGGGGGAATAAAAATAATTATCTCTTCCTAACTTAATTATATCATGTAAATCACGTTCAAAATAGACTGTTTATTCTCATTTACTACTGCTACAATCAATAGCACATGAACAGTAAGGAGAGATGTTAAATGAGTTCTTTCGTTCTCGATTTTCAGGAAATAGAAAAAACACAGCTTTCGCTCGTTGGCGGAAAAGGATTGAATTTAGGGGAATTATCAAATATTCAAGGGATACAAGTGCCAGAAGGGTTTTGTGTTACAACGATAGGGTATGAAAAAGCCATCGAACAAAATGAAGCGTTTCAAGCTTTGTTGAGTCAATTAGCAATGTTAAAAATTGAAGACCGGGCTCAAATTGCTGAAATCAGTAAGAAGATTAGAGAAACCATTATGGAAGTAGAAATCCCTTCTGATGTAGTGGAAGCGGTGGCTCATTATCTCTCTCGTTTTGGAAATGAACATGCTTATGCAGTGCGTTCTAGCGCTACTGCTGAAGATTTACCATATGCCTCATTTGCTGGTCAACAAGATACGTATTTAAATATCATCGGAAAAGAAGCAATCTTGCAGCATGTAAGAAAGTGCTGGGCTTCTTTATTTACAGATCGAGCAGTCATTTACCGCATGCAAAATGGTTTTGAACATAGCCAAGTTTCTATATGTGTTGTCGTTCAAAGAATGGTTTTCCCGCAGGCTTCGGGAATTTTATTTACTGCTGACCCGATTACTTGTAACCGAAAGGTGTTATCGATCGATGCCAGTTTTGGACTTGGCGAGGCATTAGTATCAGGACTGGTCTCTGCTGATAATTATAAAGTAAAAGAAGGCGAAATCGCCGAGAAGATGATCGCAACTAAAAAATTGGCTATCTATGCCTTAAAAGAGGGCGGAACAGAGACGAAACAAATCAATCTCGCTCAGCAAAAGATTCAAACGCTTACGGAACAACAAATATTACAACTAGCACAGATTGGAAGACAGATCGAAGCTTATTTTGGCTGCCCACAAGATATTGAATGGTGTTTAGTTAATGACACATTTTATATTGTTCAAAGCAGGCCGATAACGACTTTATATCCAATTCCAGAAGCAAATGATCAGGAAAATCATGTGTATGTATCGGTTGGTCACCAACAAATGATGACCGATCCTTTGAAGCCGTTAGGAATGTCTTTATTCCAGTTAACATCCTTTGGACCGAGGTTTCAAGCTGGAGGAAGGCTGTTTGTTGATGTTGCACAAAGACTGGCGTCGCCTGCTAGTAGAGAATTTTTATTAAATACAATAGGGAACTCGGAGCCGCTTATTAAAGATGCATTAACGACTGTAATAGAGCGAGATAATTTTATCAAATTGTTACCGGATGATGAAAAAGAAAAGGGTCTTGGTAAAAGTATGCCACCTGCAAGTTCACAACCACAAATCGAAAGCGATCCGGCAATCGTTATGGATTTAATAAAGAATAGTCAAGTATCGATCGAAGAGTTAAAACAAAACATTCAAACGAAATCAGGGCTGGATGTACTTGATTTTATTTTAGAAGATATCCAGCAATTAAAGAAAATATTATTTCACCCGCAAAGTATGGCTGTCCTTATGGCAGGTATGAATGCTTCATCATGGATCAATGAAAAGATGGAGCAATGGCTAGGTGAAAAAAACGTAGCAGACACACTTTCACAATCTGTACAAAACAATATTACGTCGGAAATGGGTCTAGCATTACTCGATGTTGCAGATGTGATTCGGCCATATCCAGAAGTCATTGCGTATTTACAGCATATAGAAGATGACAGTTTTTTAGATGAGCTAGTTAAGTTTGAAGGCGGGGATAAAGCACAAGATGCAATCTATGCTTTTCTGAATAAATACGGAATGAGATGCAGCGGAGAAATCGATATCACAAAAACGCGCTGGAGTGAAAAGCCAACTACAATTATCCCGATGATTTTAAATAACATAAGAGATTTTGAAATTGGTGCTGGTAAAAGGAAATTTGAAGCAGGGCTGCAGGAAGCTTTGAAAAAAGAAGAAGAGTTGTTAGAGCGATTGCAGCACTTGCCGGATGGTAAACAAAAAATAGAAGAGACGAAGCGAATGATTCGTAACATCCGGAATTTTATCGGTTATCGTGAATATCCAAAGTACGGCATGATTAATCGCTATTTCATATATAAGCAGGCAATATTAATAGAAGCCGAGCAACTCGTGCAAAATAGTGTTATTCATGAAATAGAAGATATATACTATCTAACTTTTGAAGAGCTTCACGAAGTTGTTTGTACAAATAAACTAGATTACAAAGTCATCAATAATCGGAAAAATGAGCACAAATTATATGAAAAACTAACGCCTCCGCGTGTTATTACGTCTGATGGTGAAATCATTACAGGCAAGTACAAACGAGAAAACCTTCCGGCCGAAGCAATTGTAGGTCTACCTGTTTCTTCAGGAGTTATAGAGGGGAGAGCTCGCGTTATTTTAAACATGGAAGATGCGAATTTAGAAGATGGAGATATATTAGTTACCGCATTTACTGATCCTGGCTGGACACCATTGTTTGTATCTATAAAAGGGTTAGTCACCGAAGTTGGCGGACTCATGACACATGGAGCAGTTATTGCACGTGAATATGGATTACCAGCAGTCGTCGGAGTAGAGAATGCTACAAAACTAATAAAAGACGGGCAACGAATTCGGGTACATGGAACAGAAGGGTATATTGAGATACTGTAGTTGTAT
>NZ_JBFPJI010000192.1:0-6384 GCF_040838205.1 Bacillus sp. S4 | reverse complement strand
ATTATAAATATAACCAAAGAAAAGGCATTAGCTCATAAGAGCTAATGCCTTTTCTTGATTCATGCTGTTAAACGTTCCATTCTTCGATATTCCATATTTTCGTTATCCATGCTTCATAGAAAGATGGCTCATGTGAAACAATTAAAACCGTACCTTTATATTGTTTTAACGATTCCTGTAAAGCCGTCTTAGTCTCTGTATCCAAATGGTTAGTTGGTTCATCTAAAATTAAAACATTGCTTTTAGTTACGATAAGTTCGCATAATCGTACTTTTGTTTGTTCTCCTCCACTTAATAACTGAATAGGTTTTAATACATGTTCTTCTTTCAATCCGCACTTTGCTAATACTTGTCGGATTTCTTTTCTTGTCATGTCTGGTCTTCCTGCCCATACTCTCTCTAGTGCAGTTATTTCTGAGGAAAATTCCTCTTGTGCAAAATAAGCGGGTTTTACTCTTTCCCCAACAGAAACTGAACCGCTTAACGGTTTTATTTGTCCTAGTAATGTTTTTAACATTGTTGTTTTTCCAATCCCATTATGACCAATAATTGCAATCTTTTCCCCTTTTTTCACTTGAAAATCCAATTCTGGAAATAACGGTTCACCATAACCAATTTTTAGTTTCTCTACCTGTAATATACGACTCACTGGCTCAGTATAAACATTAAAATCAAAACGAGCACGAGATACATCGTTAACCTTTTCAACCTTTTGCATTTTCTCTAATACTTTTTCACGACTTTTCGCTTGTTTCGCTTTACGAATTTTATTTTTTTGAATAAAACTCTCTAAATGTGCAATTTCCTTTTGCTGTTTCGTATATGCTGCTTGTAATTGTTTCTTTTGCAGTTCATAATTACGCAGAAAACTCTTATAATCACCTACATAGCGATTAATTGCACGCTCCTCTAGATGATAAATAACATTCGTAATATTGTTCAAAAATATTTCATCATGCGAAATGATAATATAAGCTTTTTCATACATTCGTAAATATGATTGCAACCATTCTATATGTGCTGTATCTAAATAGTTAGTTGGCTCATCTAATAATAAAACATCCGCTTTTTCTAAAAGGAGTTTCCCAAGTAACAACTTTGTCCGCTGACCACCACTTAACTTTGAAACATCCTTTTCCAATCCTATTTCAAACAAGCCTAAGCCGGTTGCTACTTCCTCAATTTTTGTATGAATTTGATAAAAATTAGAATTCTCCAATATAGTTTGTAACTCTCCATACCTTACTAACAATTTTCCTACTTCTCCTGCTCCAGCCATCTCTTCTGTAAGTTTTAACATGTCACGTTCCAACTCATACAGGTTAGAAAACGCACTTTGCATGTATTCTTCAATTGTTATGCCTTCTTGTAAATCTATATGCTGTTGTAAAAAGCCAATCTTCACATGTGGAAACCATTCAATGTTTCCCTCATCATGTATAAGTTCTCCTGTTAATAAGCGTAATAATGTGGATTTTCCAATTCCATTTTTCCCTACTAGCCCAACATGTTCGCCCTTTAATAATCGAAAGCACGCATTATATAAAATGGTTTTCTCACCATATGAATGACTTACATTTTCTACTGTTAATATACTCATTTTTTTCTCTCCTTTTCTTATGATCCATAAGCTAAATAGAGAGAACAACAGTATAAAGCCTTATTTAGTTATACATATAAAAATGGGTAAGGTGAATACACCTTACCCATTACATATTATCGTAAGAAAGGATTAAGGTTCTTTACCTGCTGTCTTCAATTTAGCTTAATCTTTAAAAATGGGCAGACTTCTCCCGTATCAAGCTAAAACCATTTGAAGAACAGTTGATAAAGTCATTTTATCCTTTCACTCCTTTAACATTTGTTATATTAAGAGTATAAACCACTCTGTTATATTCTATTCTCTACTTTTTCTTTTGTTCCTTCTTCCAATTTATCTGATGTTAATGAATCCACTATTTCCCCTATAGATTTCATCTTTTTCCTCCTATATAAAAAAGCCTCTTAACAGCAATTATACCAAAAACTGTTAAAAGACTTTCTCTATTTTTTCATATAAGGAGCTAATACTCTTAAAATTTCTTCCTTATCCTTCTTTAACTCAAGAGATGTTAACATATCCATCGTTCGCGGCCTAAGTAATTTCACTTGTACCTCTCCAACAATCGATGCCGGTCTTTGAGATAAAATAAATACGCGATCAGAAAGCAAAATTGCTTCATCTAAGTCATGTGTAACCATAACAATTGTCTGCTTTTCTTGATGCCAAGAATTTAAGAGCCAACTATGTACTTCCATTTTTGTAAATGCATCTAATTTTCCAAAAGGCTCATCAAGTAGCATAATTGGCTTTTCACATAAATATGTGCGAAGGAAACTAATTCTTTGACGCATTCCACCTGATAACTCATCTGGATAATGGTCTGCATATTCATCTAGTTCAAACTGTTTTAATGCTTCCATTCCTTCTGTCAGCCTTTGTTTTTTAGGCTTTCCTTCGATTTCCAATGGAAGAACAATATTTTGTAAAGCCGATCGCCACGGTAGTAATAAATCTTGTTGCGGCATATAACTAACAACATCTTGTTTTTTTACATACTCCTCGTTATAAAACACTTCTCCACTCGTTGGCTCTTCAACACTCGCAATCATATTTAACAATGTGCTTTTCCCACAACCACTCGGACCTACAAAAGAGACAAACTCTCCCTCTTGTATAGAAGCACTAATATTTTCTAATACATTCTTTCCATCGAAAGCTTTTACAATATCTTTTATTTGTAATCCACTCATTTTTCACTTGGAAGGAATTCATTTGTAAAGGCATCTTTTACATCAATTTTCTTTTTAATAACTTTGTTGTCATATAAGAAATTCATGTAATTTGTCCAAATCTCTTCCTTCTGTACTCCCCACGCTTTTGCATCATCTTGATACTTTGTACTTAACCACTTTTGGCTCTCTTGTACTAATTCTTTATTCACATCTGGAACAGCTTTAATTAAAATATCCGCCGCTTCTTTCGGTTCTTTAATTGCAAAATCATAACCTTCTGTCGTTGCAGTCATGAACTTTTTCACAAAATCTTTATCTTGCTTCGTATGTTTTTCACTTGTAATAATAACAGGACTATAGAAATCGAGCGCTGGATCTAAGTCTTTCACCATAATTGCATTTAACTCTTTTCCTTGACGCTTCGCTTCAATTCCATCCCATCCGTAATAAATCCATTCAAAGTCTGCATCGCGGCCAATTGATTTGAAGAAGTCTGTTTGTCCAAGAATAATTTTTTCGACTTTATTAAAATCAGCTTGATGTTTATCCATAATTGTCTTTAACGTCGCCTCTTCCGCTGGTCCTCCCCAGCCGCCGTAACGTTTACCTTCAAAATCTTTTGGTGACATCATATTATCTTTTTTAAGTGATGCAAAAGCTGAAGTATTATGCTGAATAATCGCTCCTACAGATACAACAGGAATACCTTCAACACGAGCTAACGTTACATTTTCTTGTGCACTTATTGCAAAATCAGCTTTTCCTGAAGCTATCATTTGTTCCGCTGTAACATTATCACCTGGTTGAATAATTTCTACATCTAATCCTTGTTTTTTATAATAATCTTTCGTCTTCGCTACGTATAAACCAGTATGGTTTGTATTCGGGAACCAATCTAAAACGACTTTCACTTTCTTTTCTTTGCTTGTATCCTCTTCTTTCTTCGCCGTATTACATCCGGCAACACCAACTGCTAGTAATGCAGCTAACATAATTTTTAAACCTTTTTTCATTTTCTGCCGCCCTTTCTGTATATCCATGGTGCTGTTATTCTTGCCATAAATTCAACAATAAAGTACAGGAATAATGTCACCATGACGATAATCGCTGCAACACCAAATACTCGAGCTGTTAAAAAGGATTTTGTCGCTCTTGTGAGCATAACCCCTAATCCTTCACTCGCTCCAAGCCATTCCCCAATAATCGCTCCCATCACACTATATGTAACAGCAATTTTTAAACCTGAGAAAAAGTACGGGAGCACTGCTGGAAATTTTACTTTCTGATAAATTTGCCACTTTGTCGCCTTCATCGTTTGTAACAACTTCAGCATATTTTTATCTACCGTTTGGAACCCTTCTAAAATACTAAGCGCAATTGGGAAGAAACAAACAAGAATAACAACCATTACTTTTGGCAACATTCCGTATCCAAACCAAATAATAAATAATGGTGCAAGCACAACGATTGGAATTGTTTGCGAAATAACGAGCAACGGATTCATTAAAATCCGAAATAAAGGGATGACATCCATAATGATAGCAATACTCGTCCCAAGTAAAATTGCAAAAAACAACCCAATTATTACTTCCTGTAACGTTTGCACTGTATTCGGTAATAGTAAATCTTTCATTCCAATTAACTCTTGCACAATTGCAGACGGCTTCGGTAAAATCCACGGCTCAATTTTAAATAATGAAACAGATCCTTCCCATATAGCAATGAGAAGGATAAGCCAAATTGTTGTGATTATTTTAGATCGCTTCTGGTTTTGCATATTCATCACGGTACTTCCAAACTTTTTCGTCAATCGTTACGCCCGTACTTGGACGATAGTGAATTTTAATAGAAGTAATCACTTCTTCTGCTCCAGCATCGACGCAAGCTTGTTGCGCACGTTTTATGACGTCAAGAAGTACATCTAACTCTCCTTCCAACGTTGTTTCCATTGCCCCTACTTCATAACGAACTCCCGACTGTTGTACAACTTCAATTGCTTTATCAACAACGGAATACACATCTTTGTTCTTCGCTTGTGGTACTACTGAAAATGAAATTGTAACTTGTTGTGACATAATAAAATCCCCCTTACAAAATATGGTTTCAAAAAAAGAAAAGGCTTTCCTACCATGTAGGAAAGCCTTGTATATAAGTTATTCTATAATAACTTATGCTACATCACTTTAAAGTAACTCCCTACGCTGGCATTATCCAGATCAGGTTGAGGGTCGATGTATACTTACATCCTCTCAGCCAATTGGCTCCCCGGTTCTTAATTCGTTTTCATTGTAGCATGATTTATTTTATTGAACAAACAAAAGCGTACATATCATTTCATTATTTTTGGAAAATATCCAACTTCTTCACCATGAGCTAATAATTGCTGAATAAATTCTTTATTAATCGCTGGCACTACCAGTTCTTTTTTCTTAATCCATTCATTCGTTCTACGAGTACCCATTACAATTTCAGATTGCTGTGCTCCATCTCCTGCAACTTGAGAAGCAATTAGCTCTGCTATTACTTCATCTTCCTTGGATTGATCCATCGCTAATTCTATCGGAATACCAATTGGACAAACTTTCATATTGTCATTTAATATCCAAACTTTATAATTATCCGCTGGCTTCCCAATTGGAATACTAGCAAATTTATCATTTAACTCCGCTGGAATTGGATAAGTAGTTGTTGTAATTGTGCATTCTGTCGGACCATATGCATTATTCAATTGAACATGAGTACCAATTCTCTCCCGCCATAATTTCACTACTTCAGCAGTAAGCATTTCTCCACCAACTGCAATTCTCTTTAATGAATCCAACTTATATTTACTTTCATCTGGAAGGTATATTGCTACTTGTTGTAAGAAAATTGTAGCTAATCCTAAAATAGATGTTGCCTTTTCTTTATAAATTGCATTTGCAAAAGCATCGACTGAAAGTCTTTGCTCATCTAATAAAACATATACATTTCCACCACAGAATAATGAAGCAAATAACTCCCAAATAGACGCATCAAAACTAAATGATGGAAACTGTGCAAAAACATCTTCTTCAGTTAATCCATAATGTCTTTGCATCCATGTACATAAATTAACTACTCCGCGGTGCGTTAACATTGTTCCTTTCGGATTTCCTGTAGAACCTGATGTGTAAATCATATATGCAATATCATCAAGATGAATTGATGAGCATACATCCGCATTTGGAAATTTATCAATATCGTAAAGAGACAACTCTTGCATACCTTCATACGGAATTTTCGTTTCCTTCGTTAAAACTAATTTAGATTGACTATCTTCAATAATATCCTGCACACGGTTTGCAGGATAATCTGGATCGATTGGTATATAGGAAGCGCCTGTTTTTAAAATTGCTAATAAACTTACTACCGTATCAATACTTCGCTTCATAAAGATACCGACAGAATCGCCTTGTTTCACTCCATTATGTAATAACATATGAGCGATTTGGTTACTTTTTTTATTTAGTTGTTCATATGTTAATGTTCCTTCTAACGAAGATAAAGCTATACAATTTGAAAACTTCCTTACTGTTTCATAAAACATATCGGAAATACTCTTATTCGGATATGGTACTTCTATATGAT
>NZ_JBFPJI010000191.1:0-6391 GCF_040838205.1 Bacillus sp. S4 | reverse complement strand
AGATATTAACATTATAATACAGATAAACTTCCATATAGGTAATTTCAGACAATAATTCGGAAATTGTTCATAATTTCACAAACATATTTTCCCTTTTTCTCTTAGTGAAAATACAAAATCTCTAATTTTTCTTGTGCATTTTTTCATGATATATACATAGTGAGGAGGGAAACTTGATGAATAGTGTCGAGCTTTTTGCAAATATGATTATGAAAGAAGCTTGTAGGGTGCAAGCATCAGACTTACATATTGTGCCCAGGCAAAAGGATGTGGCGATTCAATTACGTATAGGGAAAGATTTAATTACGAAAAGGTGTATTGAAAAGGAATTTGGAGAAAAGCTTGTTTCGCACTTTAAGTTTTTAGCATCAATGGATATAGGAGAGAGGAGAAAGCCTCAAAATGGTTCATTATATTTGCAAATTGATGGATCAGAAGTGTATTTACGCCTTTCAACACTTCCAACAGTATATCAAGAAAGTCTAGTTATTCGCCTCCATTTACAAGCATCTGTTCAGCCGTTGTCTCATCTTTCGTTATTTCCAAGTACAGCGGAAAAATTACTCTCTTTTTTAAAGCATTCTCATGGGTTACTCGTATTTACTGGGCCGACTGGTTCTGGAAAAACAACGACAATGTATGCGTTATTAGAAGTAGCAAGAAAAGGAGAAACACGTCGCATCGTTACGCTGGAAGATCCAGTTGAGAGAAGAAAAGATGGTTTATTACAAATTCAAATAAATGAAAAAGCTGGTATCACATATGAAACGGGATTAAAGGCTATTTTGCGTCACGATCCAGATATTATTTTAGTTGGCGAAATTCGTGATGAAGAAACAGCAAAAGTAGCTGTAAGGGCCAGTTTGACGGGACATTTAGTGATGACAACCTTGCATACAAATGATGCGAAAGGAGCGATACTACGATTTATGGATTATGGTATTACAAGGCAAGAAATTGAACAATCATTATTGGCTGTAGCTGCTCAGCGACTCGTTGAATTAAAATGTCCGTTTTGCAGAGGGAAGTGTTCAACTTTATGTAAATCAATGAGGCAAGTGAGGCAGGCAAGCATTTATGAACTGTTATATGGATATGAATTAAAACAAGCGATTAAAGAAGCAAGTGGAGAACATGTTACGTATCACTATGAAACGTTGGAATCGTCGGTGCGAAAAGGGTATGCTTTAGGCTTTTTAGAAGAAGATGTATATGTTTAAGGGAAAATGGAGTTTAAGTGATCAAGTATTATTATGGAAAAGATTAAGTGATTTATTAGAGAAAGGTTACTCACTTTTACAGGCGTTAGAATTTTTGCAGTTTCAACTACCGTTAGGGAAGAAATTACAGTTACAGCATATGATCGAGGGATTGAAAAATGGACAAAGTTTGCATGCTTCTTTTCATCAATTAATGTTTCATCCGGAGGTGTTAAGTTATTTGTTTTATGCAGAGCGACACGGTGATATTTCTTTTGCTTTGCAACAAGGGAGTGTACTTCTTTACAAGAAGGATAAATATAGGAAAGATATGATGAAAGTAATGCAATATCCTATGTTTTTATCATTTTTTTTAATGATTATGCTTTCTGTTTTTAACCTCATTTTATTGCCTCAGTTTGAAATGATGTATAGTTCTTTACGTTCTACAGCACCACCACTTACGGAGCAAATTTTAGTTGCAATTAAATTATTACCCTACTTCATTTATATCATTTTTCTTATCGTTATAACGGGATTTAGTTTATATATATTTTATTTCCGAAAACTTCCGCCTACTCAACAGGTAAAGATTATGATCCGTATTCCCCTTATGAAAACATTTTCTATTTTAAATCATTCGCATTATTTTTCCGCTCAATTAAGTGGTTTATTACACGGTGGATTGTCAGTGCACGAAGCATTAACAATAATGATGAAGCAAAAGTATCATCCATTCTTTCAGTATGAAGCAGCCCGAATTGAGCGGCAATTAATTGCAGGAGAACCGTTACAATCTATTATTGATAAAAGCGGTTATTATGAGAAAGAACTTTCTTATATCATTACGCATGGACAAGCAAACGGTAATTTAGCAAATGAGCTTGGTGATTACAGTGAGCACATTATTGAAAAGGTAGAACAAAAAATTAAACGTATGTTATTTGTGATTCAACCCATTTTATTTACATGTCTTGGGGTTATAGTCATTCTGATGTACTTAGCGATGATTATGCCGATGTTTCAAATGATGAATTCAATTTAGGGGGGATTTACATGCAGAATGAGGAAGGTTTTACTCTTTTAGAAATGTTATTAGTTATGGTTGTCATAACTGTATTATTACTATTAATTATTCCAAATGTAGTTACACAGCGCTCATCCGTACAAGGAAAAGGATGTGCAGCCTATGTGAAATCTATAGAAGCACAAATACAAGCATATCAATTGCAACATAATAAGATTCCATCAATAGAGGAACTTGAAACAGGAAAGTATATTACTTCTAAAACTTGTCCGAAAGGTGAACCAATCCATATTTCCGATGATGGCACAGTATCAGCCGGGAAATCGTGAAACAAAAAGGTTTTACTCTTTTAGAAATGCTACTTGTCTTATTTGCTATTTCTGTACTGAGTGTTGTTACGCATTTTAACGTTACTTCATTATATGAAAAACAAAGAGCCGAGCAGTTTTTGAAACAGTTTTCAAATGATATTTTGTATATGCAGCAGTTGGCGATTAAGCGTCAAAAACATTATACGTTACGCTGGTTTAAAGGGAAACAGATGTATTATATTTCGGAATCGGAGACGGGCTTTTTAATTGTTAAGAGAGAATATGATAAAGATGTCCAAATTGATTTGCATACCTTTCCGAATCCGATGACATATAATCCGAGCGGGAATATTAATAGAGGGGGTACGATTTTACTTTCCTATCGAGGGTATAAATATGAGATTGTATTTCAGCTTGGCAGAGGGAGATTTACGTATCGTGAAGTGTCAAAAAGGATCAGTAATGGTTGAAATGGTTGTAGCGTTAAGTTTAATAATGATGGCGGTATCGTTATTGCTCCCGCAAACATTATTAATTATGCAAGAAAGAAAAAATATAAAAATGAGCTATAAAGCATTAATACTATTAAAAAAAGAAGCGACCTTATTTATGTATGAGAATGAGGAAAAGCGAGAAAAAGAGCAAGTCATAAAAGGAATTGTATATTACACATATTGGAGAGGAGATGAGGTTTGTACGATGTGGAAAGATATGAGAGGAAAAGCGATGGAGCAATGCCTTTATGCAGAGAAAAGGTAAAAAGGAAGCGGGATTTACGTTAATAGAAATGATTGCATGTTTGTTGCTTTTATCAATGTTCTTTTTACTTTTACCACGTCTTCATATTATGGGAATAGAAAATACACATTCAAAAGGACTAAATGAATGGGAGTGGGATGTGTTTTTAGGACAAATGCAATTAGAGTTTCGTGAAGTATTAAGTGGGAGGAAGATAGCACTAGAAAATGATGAACATATTTTGCGCTTCCAACTTCGTAATGGCGATGAGGTGACGTATGAAAAAGTGAATAGTAATTTAATAAGAAAAGTAAATATGCGCGGAAGGGAATCTATATTGCAAAGGATTGAAGCGATTTCGTATAAATTAACACCTCATTTGCTATATATATATGTGAAAGATATAAGTGGTGAAATATATGAAGGCGTGGCTGTACGCTATAGTGAAATTGAGATAGAAACATGAGAAAACAAGATGGATTTGCAATGCCAGGAACAATTATTTTTCTTATTTTATTCATTTCTTTTTTGATGTACGAAACGAATATGTTACTTTCGGATAAAAAATTTTATTCTGAAATAGAACAAAGTTTTTTTATGGAGGAACTTATTGATCGAGCTATTTCAGATATAAAAAGAGACTTACAGCAAAAAGAAAAAGAGGATGTTTTTTTATTTCAGTATGAAAGAGGAGAAGGGAGTGGAAAGTACGTCTTTGAAAATGATGTTATTAACATTTCATTGCAATGTGTTACAAAAAAGAGAGTTTTCTACAAAGTGAGCTTTCGCTATAGGAAAAGGGATAATAAAATATTGGATTGGGTAGAAGGATAATGTGTAAAATACGCGGGGGAGAAGCATTAATTTCCAATGTGTTGAGAGTCAATTTTTTTGTGGAAAGGGATAAAAAGGATAGTTAAAAGTTTAAATTTTCTCAAAAAAGAGAAAGGTAGAAAGAATATGATATATTCATGCTATCCAATCATTTTTTCTAGGGAGATAAGGAAATGACAACTAACAATCAAATAGATGAAAATAAGGAACAAACTATTTTTGATCATAAAGGAAATACGATTATGACAGAAGATAGGGAAATACAAATTATTTCAAAATTCGAAGAACCCCTTATTGTCGTATTAGCAAATGTATTAAGTGATGAAGAATGTGACGGATTGATCGAATTTTCTAAAAATAAAATAGAGCGGTCTAAAATTGGTTCATCACGTGATGTAAATGATATTCGAACGAGTAGCGGTGCATTTTTGGAAGAGAATGAACTAACTTCGAAGATTGAAAAACGAATTTCATCTATCATGAATGTTCCTGTAGCGCATGGAGAAGGATTGCACATTTTAAATTATGAAGTGGATCAAGAATATAAAGCGCACTATGATTATTTTGCGGAACATAGTAGATCAGCTGCTAATAATCGTATAAGTACTCTTGTGATGTACTTAAATGATGTAGAGGAAGGCGGGGAGACATTCTTTCCGAAATTAAATCTTTCTGTACACCCTAGAAAGGGAATGGCAGTATACTTTGAGTATTTTTATCAAGACCAATCACTAAATGAGCTTACGTTACATGGAGGAGCACCTGTAACGAAAGGCGAGAAATGGGTTGCAACGCAGTGGGTGAGAAGAGGTACTTATAAGTAAAAGTGAGCCAGCTTGTTTGATTGCGAGAAAATAGGGAGTATGTTACGTTTTGTTCTTCATTTCATAAGAAGAACAAAACGTTTTTTTATTAAATAAAGTAGCATCTTTCGTTATAATAACAAATAATAACGGATGATTGAGAGGAACGAAAATGAAATCTATATACATAATCGGCTATATGGGAGCTGGGAAAACAACAATTGGAAAAGCGTTAAGTAAAGAACTCCATATGGAAGTTGTAGATACAGATCAAAAAATCGAAGAGCAGAAAGAGAAAGCGATTTGGCATATTTTTGCAGAAGAAGGCGAAATGGTTTTTCGCGAATATGAAAGTGAAATGTTACGTTCACTACCGGTTCAGAATGTAATTATTACAACTGGTGGAGGAATTATTGAACGAGAGGAAAATCGAAAGTGGATGAAGGAAAATGGAACTGTTGTGTATTTATATTGCGATCCACATGTAATTGCAGAAAGGCTTCGGGAAGATACGACACGTCCACTATTTCAGAAGAAAGATATAGCTGCATTTGTAACGAAATTTGAATCGCGCCGAGCTTATTATGAAGAGGCCGATATTCATATCGATACGACAAATAAGTCGGTAAAGCAAATTATGAATGAATTAAAGCAAAAGATTAATGAATAAAAAAGTGGACATACTAATCAAGTAGAGGTGATGATAATATGTCTACTAATGATTATGTACGCTTTGTGACACAGCAATTTGTGTCATATATGGATGCTCCAAAAGAGGATCGAAAACAACAGAAACAACAACGTCGTGCGGAGAAAGAGCCATTCTTAAATAAATGGTTTGGTGTTATGCCACTGAGCGCTGCTTTGTTTTATCGAAATGTAAAAAATAAAAGAAAAAAATCAAGCTAACTTTTTCGTAATATGTTTAGCAAAACCAAAATCCCCTAGTATAACAAGATGCTAGGGGATTTTGGTTTATTGCACAGATTCTTTTTCTTCAGTAACCGCATGTATTTTATTGTTTACCCATACAAATCCAATTCCGATACAAATAGAAATGCCCCACCCAACAGCGGTCATAATAGCTCTCATTTCACCATATCCATCTACACCGAAAACAGAGATGAAATAGATTTTCAAGAAACTTTTTAATATAAATTGAAGACCGAAAAATAGTGTTAAATATTGCAGTGCTGGATATATGCGACTATCCCGGTAAAGCTCACGACTTTTATCGCGGTCATGGCCTTGCAGCGCTGCGATATCCGCTGCGAAATATAACATAAGTGGTTTTTTCATAAAGATTGTACATATAACGATGCAGCCAAGTACGATATGATAATATGCATCATTCCATAGCATTCGTTCCGCTGATCCAGATATTAAGTCTACCGCTGTATTAGAAATAAGTGTAATTAAAATAAAGAACCCTGTAACGTTAAACTGTTTTTCTTTTTTAAAGGTATACAGTGTATAAAT
>NZ_JBFPJI010000190.1:0-6401 GCF_040838205.1 Bacillus sp. S4 | reverse complement strand
GTATGTATTAGTTTAAAGTAAAATGGGGGAACAATCGTGAAAATGAATGAAATAGTGGCGAATACACAATTTCCAAATACAATCGAAACAATTACAAATGATTTAAAAGAATTAGGAATAGAAAAGGGAATGACAGTTATTGTTCATTCATCATTAAGTTCGATTGGTTGGGTATCTGGCGGAGCAGTTGCAGTAGTAGAGGCGTTAATGAAAGTCATTACGGAAGAGGGAACAATCATTATGCCAACCCAATCTTCAGACTTATCCGATCCAAAACATTGGTCAAGACCACCTGTACCAGAAGACTGGTGGCAAATTATTCGGGATAACGTCCCAGCATTTGACCCACGTATAACACCAACAAGGGCAATGGGAGAAGTAGTTGAATGTTTTCGTACATATCCGAATGTATTGCGCAGTAATCATCCGCTCAGTAGTTTTGCAGCATGGGGGAAACACGCAGAAGAAATTACAGCGAATCATTCACTTTCCATAAGTTTTGGTGAAGAATCGCCATTACGAAAAATATACGATTTAGATGGATACATATTATTACTTGGTGTCGGTTATGACTCCAATACGTCCATACATTTATCTGAGGTACGTACAGGTGCACGTGAGTTAATAAAGGTAGGAGCGCCTATTATAGAAGAAGGGGTAAGAGTATGGAAAGAATTCGTTGAAATGGATTACGATTCTGACACGTTTGTAGAAATCGGAGTTGAATATGAGCGTAAAGGAACAGTTACCCGTGGGAAGATAGGGAATGCAACGTGCCGCTTTATGAGGCAACGTGATGCAGTTGACTTTGGAACAGAGTGGTTTCATGCGAAAAATCAGTAAGGGATGGTTATTATGAAGGGGAAAAAAGTATTAATTACGAGCGGCGGTTGCCTAGAAAAATGGGATCAAGTACGCGGACATACAAATTTAGCAAAAGGTACGATTGGAAGAATCATTGCAGAAGAGTTAATGACAAAAGGAGCAAATGTAATATATTTGCATGGCTACTTTGCTGAGAAGCCAATGGATGTAAATAACCAATTAGAATTGCACCCATTTGAGGGGATTATTGATTTACAAGATAAGATGAAAAGTATTATTACACATGAAAAAGTAGATGCAGTTATTATGGCTGCAGCTGGCTCAGATTGGGTTGTCGAAAAAATTTGTGATCAAGATGGAAATGTTCTTAATATGAACGGAAAGATTTCAAGTGATATCGCACCAATTATTCATTTTCAAAAAGCGCCAAAAATATTAAAACAAATAAAGAGTTGGGATCCAGAAACGATACTCGTTGGCTTTAAACTTGAAAGTGATGTAAATGAAGCAGAACTTATTGAAAGAGCAAGCAAAAGAATGGAAGGTGCAAAAGCGAGTGTGATGGTAGCGAACTCACCGCATTCTTTATATTCTCGCGGCGCCGTGCATCACGTCATTGGACAAGATGGTAATGTGAAGTTATGTAATGGGAAAGATGAAACTGCAAAAGAAATTGTCAATATGTTAGAGCATTTATGCAATCGTATTACTGCGATGTAAATTTAAGCTTTTAGAAAGAGCTGCAGTCGCATAGTATATAATGGAGTTAATATTAACTTAGTGGGGGAACGTATCCCTCACTAAGTATTAAATTGAATCAAATCAATGGAATAGGCCATTAGCTGCTCGTAAATGTGTAATACATGATATATGCATAATGAACATTTTGTGAGGAGTGGATTGTATGGAACATTTATTAAAGCAAGCTATTAAACTTAGAAATGAAAAGAAATATGCGCAGTCTAGAGAGATACTTATAGGATTAACAAATTTTACGAGAGATGCAGAAGTGCTATATCAATGCGCTTGGATACATGATGTCATGGGGCTTGAAATGGAGGCGGTTCCGTATTATGAACAGGCGATTGCGAACGGACTTGATGGTGAATCACTTCGCGGTGCGTATATCGGTCTTGGCAGTACGTATCGTTGTATAGGGGAATATGATAAAGCTATTACTGTATTAGAAGCAGGGATAAAGAAGTTCCCCGAAAATGACGTGATGAAAGTATTTTTATCATTAGCAAAATATAACGTAAACGATCATGAATCCGCGATGAAATTACTACTTGAAATGGTCGTAAAAATAGAGGAAGTAAAAGAATTTGAACGTGCCATTTCATTTTATAAAGATCATTTAAATGAGGTTTTTGAATAGAGGAGAGAAGGAATGAATCCATCAATTTCACGAAGGCGAAAAGGCATTTGGATTGGGCTCATATCTTTAATTATGTTATCAAACTATTTATTGTATGCCCTTCCAATAGTACCAGCTGCCCCGAAAGAAGTAGTCCTCGGTTCATTATTAGATTTTATGTTTGTAATTCCGGTTATCACATATTTCTTTATTATACGGAAAAGATATTCGTTAACGTATATGTTTCCTGTAGTTATAGCTGGATACGTATTCGCAAGATTTATAATTCCTAGTGATTATTTACAAGCTTTTTCATTTGTTTCGTATGTAATAGTTGCTGGAGAAATTGCGTTTGTATGTTTTGAACTGTTTCTTATGTATAAAATTATAAGAGTACTTCCTAAAATAATAAAACGATATAAAGAATATCGAAGTGAGTATTCTTCATTTTCTTATGCGATTGATGCAGCATTTGATGTTAATATGAAGAGAAGTAAGACGGTAAATATCATTCTAACAGAGTGTAAATTACTCTATTATGCTTTTTTATCGTGGCGTGAAAAAGTACTAGAAAATGAATTCACATATTCATATCATAAGAAGACCGGTGCAATAGGTGTTTATATCATGATTATTCATGCAACATTAATTGAAAGTATCGGTTTTCATTATTTACTTCATCAATGGAATCCAGTTATAGCTTGGATTTTACTCATTTTGAACATATATGCGATGTTTTATTTTTTAGCTGAAATCCAAGCGATGCGTAAAAATCCAATTATCGTTGCGGAAGAAAAAGTGATCATTCAAATTGGATTAGGAAAGAAAATCGTTATACCATATACACAAATTGATAACATTGCGTTTTATAAAGGCGAACCTTTAACGAAAGAAGAAGAGAAAGAGGTTCTTGACGCAACTGTTATGGAATTTATAAAAGAACCTGCAACTTTTGAAATAACGTTAAAAGAGCCAATTAAAGCACAGTTGTTATATGGATTTTCTAAAACAGTAAGTCGTGTGCACTTAAATGTAGACGATGAACGGAAATTTTATGATGCGGTTATGGAGAAGTTGAAATAGGAGTAAAAATAGTGGAAAATAAAAAAACTCGCAACTTAATAGCTTGCGGGTTTTCGTCGTAAACAATTAAAAAATATGATAAAATTAAGAGGTAACTTATGGTACGGTTGGTTGTTCAATTATCACTTCTCCGAGTAGGAGGGGGGTGATAATAAGTGAGTGAAATTACGTTGTTACTGCAAGGTGGACTGTTTCTCATTGCATTGTTAACGTTTATTGTCGTCTTAATTGACAAGCTCAAAAAATAACAACCCACCTATGCCTATAGAATGTGGGTTGTTGTGTTTGTACAAAACAAATAGGATAAATGAACAATCCAATCTGCTAAGTTACGTGGACTAGTGTGTAGCCGCACACTAGTCTTTTTTATTTATATACAGTTTTTAATTGTTTTATGTGATTGTATTGTTCTTTTCACACTCATTATAACACAGTGTCTTTTCATGAAGAAAGGAGACCGTATGTTCTTATGTGGATTAAATAGAACGTGTAGTTTCTTTAAATAGCCCATCCATATACTGTTTTAAACTTTCCACAAAAAATCCTTTTTTGTCTACATTATTTACGCCGACAATTGGTGATGGAAGATTGTATCTCTTTTCTGATAAATGAACAACAACATCAAAAATATCAAATAGGCGAATGAAGCAGAACAGACCGTCTTTATCACTAAGTAAAATAAAGTAATGGTTTTCGCTCGTTGTATTTAATGTATTCCATAAAGAGCTTTTGCTTAAGTCACGAACGATACTCTTTTCCTTTAATTCCATGAAATCGGCATTTAATAGAATGGTAGAAATATCAATCGCATCTGGATCGTCAAAGTAGCCATCAATTGTTTGTACAGCAAAAGTATAGGCCATTTTTAATACACTCATCTTATATTTACGGTTATCTAAAAGCAATTCACGTTGAATAGAACTAGCTACTTTTGTTACGCGCTCTTCTTTCCAAATTTCATTATGTAATGAAATATCGTGCTTTTTACATAGTTTCATAATTAATGCATTAGAATAAAGTATCTCATCACTTACTTCGACTACATCTGTCTCAGCGGCTGCTAGCTCCTCACCATGTTCATTCGTATAGAGAGGGGAGTCGATTTGTTTTTTCATTTGCTCAATCTTATATTGACTTAATTTATGTCTAATTAAAGGACGGTCAATATTTGTTGTCATATGTTCATGACAGGAATCACAAATTGAGTTTGTGAAATAATATCCACATAATATCTCTGGAATGACATATTGTTCACTAAGTTCTTTCGTATCTTTTCTGCAAATGATGCATTGTGTCATATTTATCACCTTTACCTGCAAATTTGTCTGTAATCTCATTGTAGTGTATTTAATGGGATTTTGGAATATTGTAAAGGAAAATATTATGTGAAATCTAAGTTTAATTTGGTACAATGAAGAGAAGTGCTAGTTTAAAGGAGGACGTTTTTTTGAAATCGAAAGTGCACTTTTGGACATTAGAAGTGCTGATGGTTGTAGGAATTATATTTATTTGCACAAAAATATCGTTTCTATTTCAACCGATTGGTATCTTCATATCAACATTATTTTTCCCAATTTTAATCGCGTTATTTTTATACTTCATATTTAACCCATTGTTAGTCTTTTTGGAGAATAAAAAAGTACCTAGAGGTTTAGCGATTTTACTACTGTATCTTTTTATCATCACATTAACTGGAGTTGCTATTGGAGTAGTTGTTCCAACCATCTCACAACAGCTAATGGATTTAGTGAAAAACATGCCGACTTATATAAAAGAGGGGAAAGTATACATACAAGATCTATCCCATCATAGGTTATTTGAATGGTTATCTACACAAAACTACGTTTCCATTGAAACAATTGAGAAAAATGCGATTGAATACTTAAAGGAAATACCAAACACAATTACGTCGAGTGCAACGGCTTTATTTGGTATTATCACGAACGTGGCGTTAGTTATTTTTACAGTACCGTTCATTTTATTTTATATGTTTAAAGATGGACATGCATTTCCAGGAAAAGCTGTTAGTGTATTACCAGAGTCTTACCGTGAAGAAGGACTTCGTATCATAAAGGAAACGAACGAAACATTATCTGCATATATTCAAGGGCAAGCGCTCGTTTGTTTATTTATAGGTGCCTTTACATTTACTGGTTATTTAATTATCGGTTTACCGTATGCTTTCGTTTTAGGGATTATCGCAGCATTTACAAATATAATTCCGAACTTAGGTCCATTTATCGGAGCAGCACCAGCTGTAATTGTAGGGCTGTTCGTATCTCCGATGCAAGCTCTGTACGTAATTATTATTGTAACAATTGTACAGCAGTTTGAAAGTAACATCATTTCACCGCGTATTATGAGCTCGAAATTAAACATCCATCCGTTAACAATTATCATCCTTATTTTAGGGGTAGGTAATTTCGCGGGAATTATCGGAATGATTTTAGCAGTGCCTGTTTATGCGGTAACGAAAACAGTTATTTCGAACTTAGTGAGATTGTTTAAGACGAAACGAAGTAAACGGAAATAGAATATGTTGAGAAAGATACACCGCAAAAAGTGGTGTATCTTTTATTTTTTTAGAGTGTATGAAATACTTATTATTATATATTTTTCACACGTCAAATCAGGCGATAATTTTTTGTTAAATAAACTTTATAAACTATGTGGAATCCCTCTGAACTATCCAAATCATTTCTTTACACCGCGTCATTAACATCATAATCGACTCCTTTCATTTCTAATATAAGTTCAAACAATTATAGGTGAGTGTAGTACTTGCTTCTACGATCACGAATTTCATCTATAATCTTTTTATACTGTCTCTCTTGTTTTGCTTCATTTGCAGATATAGTTTCTTTTTGAATCGTAATGGTTAAAAAGAAAAGGTGAAACTTCATACGTGAATTCCTCCTTTCGAATAGGAATTACAGGTGACTACAATAATGACTTTGTCGTTCTTTTACGTTGTCCATAGCATGTTCAATTTGTTGGTCATGAAGCATATCAGACTCAGACAGTTTATTTTTTTGAATGGTAATAGTTAAAAATAATACTCTGAATTTCATTGGATTTTTACCCCTTTATAATTTATTTAGTAAAGACGATTGTAATAAGAGGACTGGCGCTCTTT
>NZ_JBFPJI010000189.1:0-6407 GCF_040838205.1 Bacillus sp. S4 | reverse complement strand
AGCTGATGAAAATCATTTTGATTTTATTAAAAGTATTAATTTAGATTGAAAAAGTGCACCTCCGATTATTAGACTGTGTCTAATAAACGAAGGTGCACTTCAAAGGAATCAACTTTTTTTATTGAACTAAAGCACCTGTTAGCTTAATAGCGAATGATTACAACCGGCTATTTCTCCCAAAGTTCGATCAATCGACCTTCAGGATCTTTAATCCAAATAAACTTTCCAAATTCACTAATCTCTTCTTTCTTTTCAAGAGGTACACCAATTTGTTCAAGATGCTGAATAGTCTCGTTTAGATTATGTACTTGGAAATTTAACATCACTTGTTGTTCTGTAGGAAAATAACTGTCATTCTCGGCAAAGAAAGAAAAGATAGTCTCAGTTCCTAATTCGGGTTTAATCACAGTCCCATTCCAATTTTCTATTTCAATCTTCAACACTTCACTGTACCATTTTTTTATAACATCAAGATTCTTAGTTCTCCAAAATATTCCTCCGAAACCTTTTATCATCGTATCTAACTCCTGTCTGTCTTTTAATTTTTAATGTGACGTAGTATGTATTTAATATATCAAAACAAAAGAGTAATAGTAAGGAAAATCAGCAACTTATGAACAGTAAAAAATCATAATTGCTGGTGTAGCATTTACTACATTAACGATACCGACATCATTCTTCGCAGAACTTGGGAAACAAAAGCAAGATACAATTGAAATCTGAGCTAAAGGATATAGCAATACTGACTCGTTTGAGGATAACTCTTCAACTTATAGTTCGCCTAAATAATCCTTGCAATAGTAAGGGGGAAATAGGGGACCTGGAAAAATGAATAAAGCAATGAGAAAAACCCGCACATGAAGTAAAAGCAATGTGCGGGCTTTTAAGTATAGTATTAAGAAGTTTCGCTAATTTTAGTCTCTGTATGAGTGTTAGTAGCAATTCTTTTCTTTATCTTAAAGTGATAGTAGGTGTAGCAAAAGATGATAAATGGTACAGTGCAATAGATTCCTAGTCTTTGACTTGGGATAAAGATAAGACTTATTAATATAATGCCGTACAATCCAAAACCAAGAATTGGTACAAGTGGATAAAGTGGAGTTTTAAATTTTAAGTCTTCTAATTTTCCACCTTCGGCTAAATAATGTTTACGGAAAAAGAATTGAGAAACACAAATTGACATCCAAACAATAATTGTAATGACTCCAGAAATTGAAATCAGCCATAAGTAAACCGTTTCAGCAGCTACAACGCTTGTCAAAAGAGAAAAAGCAGAAATAGCTATCGTCAAGAGTAAAGCGTTTAGAGGTATCCCTCGTGATGATAATTTCTTTAAAAAGGCTGGAGCCATATCATTTTTTGATAATGACCAAAGCATTCGAGTTGCGGCGTACAGTCCTGAGTTTGCGACAGAAAGAACAGCAGTAAGAATAACAAAGTTCATAATATCAGCTGCATATGGAATACCTATATTATCAAATACAGCAACAAACGGACTCTTTGTTAATCCTGCCTCTTCCCAAGGAATTAAAGCCACGAGAACAAAGATTGCTAAGACGAAGAAAAACATCGTGCGCCATATTATATTTCTAATAGAACGAGGTAAAGTCTTTGCTGGATCTTCACTTTCACCTGCTGCGATTCCAACAAGTTCTGTACCTTGGAAGGAATAATTGACTGTAACCATTGTTAAAAGAATAGCGGCAAGTCCATTTGGGAATAAACCACCATGATTTACGAAATTTGAAAGAAGCGGAGCGGGTTCGTTTCCTTTTAAATCAATAAAACCGAACATAGCGGCGCCGCCAAGAATAATGAAAGCGATAATGGCAGATACTTTTATACTTGAAAACCAAAATTCTGTTTCTGCATAACTACGAGCAGATAATGCGTTAATAGTGAATATTGTAACACCAAATATTAAACACCAAACCCAGACAGGAATATCAGGAAACCATCGCTGCATTGTAATACCAGCAGTTGTAAATTCAAGACCAGTCGTATTCGCCCAGCTTAGCCAATACAACCATCCGATGGTAAATCCAGTTGCGGGATTGATGAACTTAGTGGCATATTCCTGGAAGGAACCTGAAACTGGCATTGCTACAGCAAGCTCACCAAGACATAGCATAACGAGATACATTAATAATCCACCGGCCATAAAGGCAAGTACGGATCCACCAGGTCCAGCTTGACTTATAATAAAACCAGATCCGTTAAATAACCCCGTTCCAATCACACCACCGAGTGCAATCATGAATAAATGTCTACCTTTCATCGTGCGCTTTAATTCATTGTTTGTATTGTTTACTTGCGTCATTGTTTTCCTCACTTTCATAATTGGTAGTATGAAGATTGATGTTTTTCCGTATTATGGAATGTATTCCGTGATGTGAAATCTTGTTCTAATTTTCAGATAATTAAAAAGAAAAGTCAATATTTTTTTTGTTTACGTTTTCATTTTTTTGATAGTGTTATATCTCTATTTTTAGAAAATTAAATAAATTAATTGATTTCAGTTTGAATTTTTGTTAAATTGATAGTTAATTAGGCTAAACATACTACAAGTAAAGTTGAGGCGAGTTATGGTACAGTCCATTGATCGAGCGATAGGTATTATTAAGTTACTGAATTCTACAAATGAAAAAGAGTATTGGGCTATTTCTGATATAGCTGATAGAACACATCTCCCGGTTAGTACAGTACATAGGTTACTGAACTCTTTGATGGAGCATGGGTTAGTTACGCAAATTTCAGAAACAAAACAGTACAAGATTGGGCCAATGTGGATGGAAATAGGATTACGTCAATTGGAGAAGGTAGACTACAGATCTGTTGCAAGAGAAGTAATGAAGCGTTTGGCCTCTGAAGTTGAAGAAAGTGTTTATTTGAACATTCCAAATGGAACACATTCTATTATCATTGAAAGAATTGATAGCCCTTTAAAAATTCGAGTTATCGATAACTTAGGGGAACAGATTCCACTTTCAATTGGCGCCGCAAATAAAACGATGCTTGCCAATATGAACACGAATGAAATGGAACACATTGTAGAACATTTACTTTCTTCTTTACCAGAACAAAAGCAAATTCTTTTCGATCAAATAAAGCAAATAAGAAATGAAGGATATGCTGTGAGTTATGGTGAAAAAACAGAAGGGACAGCTTCAGTAGCTGCACCTATTATCGGATTTAATCATAAAGTAGTAGGAGCATTAAGTGTTGGGTTAATTAGTCATCGCATTAATGATGATCGACTATCTTTTCTTATTAGTAAGGTAAAACAAGCAGCTCATGAAATATCAATAAAAATCGGCAGTACATCAGAATTATAATTTTGATAGCTGTCGTCATTTTTTATTCATATATTGGAATTGATTTTCATAATGCGGAAAAATAGGGGGATTTATATGTCAAAGTGGCAATCAAAAGAACAATTAGTGCAATTATTAAGCAATCTTGTTGAAATTCCTAGTATTACAGGTTCAGAAGCTGAAGTTATATTACCAGACTTTGTTGTAGGACAATTATCAGACTTACAGTATTTCAAACAAAATCCGCATCATTTGCAAAAAAATCCGACCGGGGATGGAAGATATTTTGTTACAGCGCTAGTAAAGAAAAGTGATAGTACGAAAAATACCGTAATTCTTGTTAGTCACTTTGATGTTGTAGATGTACAAGATTACGGAGTGTGGAAAGAAGATGCATTTAACCCTAAAAAGCTAACATCTATGTTTTATTCTCATAAAGATGAGCTACCAGATCATGTACGTGAAGATATAGAACAAGGAGATTGGCTATTTGGTAGAGGAACAATGGATATGAAATGTGGTCTAGCTTTACAAATGGCAATGGTTGAGCAAGCTTGTGAAGGAAGATTTGATGGGAATGTTCTTTTATTAGCTGTTCCAGATGAAGAAGTGAACTCTGTAGGGATGAGGGCTGCTGTTCCGAGATTATTAGACTTAGCAAGAGAACATGACTTAGAGTATAAAACGGTTCTAAATTCAGAGCCTATGTTTTCAAGGCATCCTGGTGACCAAAATAAGTATATTTATACTGGTTCTATTGGTAAGGTGTTACCTGGTTTCCTTTGCTATGGAAAAGAGACACATGTAGGCGAACCTTTTGCAGGATTAAATGGGAGTTATATGGCTGCATTATTAACAGCAGAATTAGAGTTGAATACGGACCTTTGTGATATTGTAGATGGTGAAGCGAGTCCACCACCAACTAACTTGCTTCAAAGAGACTTAAAGGAGGATTATTCTGTACAAATTCCTCATCGTGCTGTCACATTATTTAACTTGTTTTTACTAGAAAAAACGATGACAGATGTAGTTTCATTATTACGTCAAAAAGTAACGAAAGTAGCAGAGAAAATCGAAGAATCGTATGAGGAGCGAGCGTATCATTTTTCTAAGCATAATCCGTTCATACCGCCTAATCTCAAAGTAAATGTATTAACGTATGAAGAGCTTATCACTTATGCAATTGAACAACATGGAAGAGAAAAAATAGATGAAATTCAATCTAATATTATAAAAAATAGAGAAGATAAAGATGATCGTGCGGTAACCATTGATTTAGTAGACAAATTATCTATCTTATGTAAAGAAAAGGCTCCGATGATTGTACTTTTCTTTGCGCCGCCATACTATCCAGCTGTGAGTTCACGCAACAATCCTTTAATTAAAGAGGTAGTTGTAGAAATGGGAAAGTATGCCCACTATAATCATAGCATTACATTTGAAAATCAAAATTATTTTGGAGGAATTTCAGACTTGAGCTATGTGGGCTTACAAAACCCATTGGACTCAATGAGTTCTCTTGTAGACAATATGCCATTATGGGATAAAGGTTATTCAATTCCACTTCAGGAATTAGAAGAGTTTGACGTTCCAGTATTAAATATGGGGCCGGTAGGAAAAGATGCACATCAATGGACGGAGCGTCTGGACGTAAATTACGCATTTGAAACGCTATTAGATATGTTACCTATATGTATTGAAAAATTACTTGTTTCTAATAAAGTTACACAGTGATAGTGTCTGTATAAGAGAGATAGAAAAAAGGACCGTAATTGGTCTTTTTTATTTTTGAAATATGATGTCATTTTACCTTGATGGCGATGGACGATATCCCTATTACGTAATGATTTTTAGACGTCCAATTTGATTACACTCTTCAGCGAACCAAAGATCGCCATCCGGACAAATCGTGATACCATGTGGCTCTGCATTATTTGTAGGTATCGTATATTCCGTAATAACTCCTTCAACTGTAATACGGCTGATTTGGTTACCTCCCCATTCTGTGAACCAAAGATCTCTGTTCTTCCCGGGTATTATGGCATGAGGACGAGCGTTCGGCGTCGGTATAACAAATTCTTTGACCTCACCTTCGAACGTAATTCTACCAATTTTATTGCCCATGATTTGTACAAACCATATTGCTCCATCTGGTCCGCTCGCAATTCCAACTGGCCCGGAGTTGGGTGTTGGGATTGGATATTCTTTGACCTCACCTTTAGTGGTTATTCTCCCAATCCTATTGTTCTGATTCTGTGTAAACCATAATGCACCGTCTGATCCCAGAGTAATAAAAGAGGGGGATGATTTGGAGTTAGGCAATTCAAACTCGGTGATTTCCCCTGACTTTGTTATTCTTCCGATCCTACCATTATTCATTTCTGTAAACCATATTGCTCCATCTGGGCCTTCCGTTATGCCAAAAGGTGCAGCGTTCGTTGTAGGGAGTACATATTCTTCAAAAAGACCGTTCATCGACATTTTCCCGATCTTGCTTGAGTTATATTCCGTAAACCATAAGTCACCGTTCTGGTCCGAGATAATTGACATAGCTCCTGCATTTGCTGTCGGAATGGGAAAAGAATTTATTTCACCAGTAGCATTTATTCTCCCAATTCGATTCCCTTTCTGTTCTGTAAACCACAATGCTCCGTCTTTTCCTACGGTTATTCCATATGGTCCTGAATCTATTTCATTGACCACATATTCTTGTATCGTGATCCTCATATCATTTCCTCCCATTGAAAATTTCGAGTCTTGTTTTTCGGTATAATTTAGTTTTAAAAAGGACATTCCTGGTATTACAGTGGATGCCCTTTTTGCTAAATTATAAGATATTTTGTTAGAATTCAAAGTCTAGAATCAGTTTACTGGTTTGACCTGTAAACTTATAATTATAGGACCCTTTCAAGCTTTCTAATTCACCAGTAGCTTTGATGATTGTTGCAGGGGAATCTAGATTTCCTTTATCAAATATCCCTTGCTCTATAGCTGTAAATGTCCCTCGTTTTCCTTTATAAATTCCTTCAAAATGTAAAAATCCGGAAATTTTAGCGGTAGCCAAGTGACCATCATCTATAGTTGATTCTAAAT
>NZ_JBFPJI010000188.1:0-6436 GCF_040838205.1 Bacillus sp. S4 | reverse complement strand
CAATATATCATATAATTTTGTCCAATTTCATATGACTATTTAAAAATACCTTTTGTTTGCATCGCAAGTTGTATAACATAAAAAACCTTTCTTCTAGAACTTATTCACTAAAAGAAAGGTTCATGACTTATGATTTTAAAAAAATTGGTTCTCCATTTTTTACTGTGTACGGCAAAGAATATGCAGGAACAAACGGGGAATCCTTCGATAGTATACTCCGGATATCTTCGCCTTCTTTAAATTGCCCTTCATTTTTTTTCAACACTTCATATAAGTCGATTCTATAATCAACAAACAATTCTCCTTTTTCATTGATTACAAGAGGGAGACCTTTTCCTGAGTACGGACTTGTCACTTGTGGTACATCTTTATATCCTAGTTTTTTGAAGTCTAATTCATAAACACCATCTGTAATCACTTTTTTAAAAGGTGGATATTGATGTTCATCCCGATACATCCTTAGCTTCAATGCCACTTCTTGAATTTGTTCCGCCATTCTCACATCAATTAACTTTACTGTCGGATTTTTTTCAACATCTATTAATACATATTGATATACTCCACCACTTTCATACGCATTCCCTGGCGCCTCTTGTATGTACCTTGGAGCAATTTTTTGAAAATCAATTGGATACTTCTGATAAATCGGCGTACTCATATCACGCGTCTTAATTGGTAATAAACCATCCGTTTGCTCCTTATATGTATTAATGGCTTTTTGTACAACTTGCAACTGGTCTTCATAAGGAATAGCACTTTGTTTCATATTTTCTCTTGGATACATACACCCTGTTAAAATGCTCATGCAACAAAATATTAAAATAATATGGATTTTTTTCACTGACAATCACCTTTTCATGCTAGTATGGACTGTTCCTTTTGTAACATTTACCGACTACACATCCTTTATTGCTCAATAGGGCCACTAAATACAACAAGGAAAATAACAATTCCCGATACAATCATGAGGGTGTACGCTACTAAAGCTGTAATCCCTTTCAAAAATTTATTCTTCATTTTATGCCTACTTAATAAAATAAAACTTACTGCAAGAAACATAAATCCAATTGCCCCTAAAGCAAACCACATTTTCATAAGCCCTTCCGACATATATACACCCCTTTACTTTCAATCTATTTTTATACTATTTTAACAAATTAAAATCTTTAAACAAATAAAAATCATCATTTTTCCGTGAATTGATGATTTTTATTTAAAATAATAAAACCGAAGCACGAAATGATGCGCTTCGGTTGACCAAATATGCCCTTAACAGCTCTATTCCCATTCTTTCATAACTATCATATGCATTCTCTAAACTCTTTGTTTCTCATAATTTATTTTTTAAACATTTTACTTAACGAACCAAAATCCGCCGGCATATTATTGTTAATAATCGCTTTTACAATTTGATCCTCTTGCTCTTTCGGCACTTCACGTCCTGCCATTAAAGCAACTTGATGAATCAATTGGCGAAGCACTTTCTCATCACGTAAGTTCGCATTTTGAACAGATGATGCTAATTTAAAAATATCTTCTTTATTCACTTTCGCTTCCTTTTCAATGTTACTAAAAATGTTGTTATCCATTCTTTTCACCCTCTCCTCAAGTTACTCTTCATCCTATGCACAAATGAAAAATTGGTGAAAAGACCCAGAAAACAAAAAAAACGGTAGAAGCACAAAATGTACTTCTACCGCTTTTTTTATAATAAATCAGGTATCGTTTCAACTTCATGTTTTCGAACACGCCCCATCAATGAGCCTACTGTATCTTTTACATTTTTCCCATTGAACAACACGTCATATAAAGCGGCTGTAATCGGCATCTCAACTTCCATTTTCTCTGCCAATTCATGAGCAGCTTTCGTTGTTCGTACACCTTCAACAACCATACCCATACTTTCTAATACTTCTTCTAAAGAATGTCCTTTTCCAAGCATATTTCCCGCACGCCAATTTCGACTATGCACACTTGTACAAGTTACAATTAAGTCCCCCATACCAGTTAGACCAGCAAATGTCAGTGGATTTCCGCCCATCTTTCTTCCTAAACGAGCAATTTCCGTTAAACCACGTGTCATTAATGCGGCTTTCGCATTATCACCTAATCCAAGTCCGTCAGTTATTCCCGCAGCTAGTGCAATAATATTTTTTAAAGCACCACCTAGTTCAACTCCAACGATATCTGGGTTTGTATATACACGGAAATAGCTATTCATAAACAGATCCTGTACTTCCTCAGCCGCTTCCATACGTTTTGCTGCAGACGTAACAGTCGTCGCTTGGCGCAAACCTACTTCTTCAGCATGACTCGGCCCAGATAGTACAACAACATCCTTAATCAAGCTCTCTGGAATTTCTTCCTCAATCACTTCCGAAATACGTTTTGACGTACCTGGTTCTATTCCTTTACTTGCATGAATCCAAGTAATTGGCTCTGTAACAATTTCTTTCATCTCTTGCAATACGTCTCGGTACGCTTTCGTCGGTACTACTAGCAGTACTGTATTTACATCTACTAATGCTTCTTCTAAAGAAGAGTAGGCTACGATTGTGCTTGGCAATGTAATCCCTGGAAGATATCTACTGTTCTCACGCTTCGTATTAATCTCATCCATAAGTTCAGAACGATTTCCCCAAATACGTACATCATGCCCATTGTCAGCTAATACCATCGCTAACGCTGTTCCCCAGCTACCTGCTCCTATTACTGTGATTTTTGTCATAAAATCACATCCTCTCCATTAGTCTCTTGCTCTAGCGATAATGTGAATCGGCGTTCCTACAAAACCGAACGCTTCACGTAAACGATTCTTTAAGAAGCGCTCATATGAAAAGTGCATTAATTCTGTATCGTTTACAAATATAACAAATGTTGGTGGTTTTACCGCAACCTGTGTCGCATAGAAGATTTTCAGACGGCTACCATTATGTGTCGGCGTTGGATTCATCGCTACCGCATCCATAATTACATCATTTAATACATTCGTTTGTACACGGATGCTATGGCTTTCATTTACCTCATTAATAACCGGTAATAACGTTTGTGTACGCTTTTTCGTTTTCGCAGATAAGAATACAATCGGTGCATACTCTAAAAATTGGAAATGAGCACGGATGTTTTCTTCAAATGCTTTCATTGTTTTTTCATCTTTTTTCACTGCATCCCATTTGTTTACAACGATAATAACAGCTCGTCCTGAATCATGAGCATATCCAGCGATTTTTTTATCTTGCTCAATAATTCCCTCTTCTCCGTCTAAAACGACTAAAACAACGTCAGAACGTTCAATCGCTCTAAGTGCACGAAGTACACTATACTTTTCTGTACTTTCGTATACTTTCCCTTTTTTACGCATACCAGCTGTATCGATGATTACATAATCTTGATCATCTTTACTATATGGTGTATCGACAGCATCACGTGTCGTTCCCGCTATATTACTTACAATTACACGTTCTTGACCAAGAAGTGCATTTACAAGTGATGATTTCCCTACGTTTGGACGTCCAATTAAAGAGAAACGGATTGTTTCATCGTCATACGCTTCTTCTTCAATCTTTGGAAAATGATTTGCAGCTTCATCTAACAAATCACCAAGTCCTAAACCGTGTGTACCTGAAATCGGGAATGGCTCGCCAAATCCTAATGCATAAAAATCATAAATATCACTACGCATGTCTGGATTATCAACCTTATTTACCGCAAGTACAATTGGTTTTTTAGAACGGTATAAAATTTTAGCAACTTCTTCATCTGCTGCAGTTACACCATCGCGACCATTCGTCATAAAAATAATAACATCTGCTTCATCAATCGCTACTTCCGCCTGTTGACGAATTTGTGTCAAGAACGGCTCGTCTCCAATATCAATTCCACCTGTATCAATAATGTTAAACTCATGATTTAACCATTCTCCCGCACTATAAATACGGTCTCGCGTTATACCTGGTATATCTTCTACGATTGAAACTCTTTCTCCAACAATTCTATTGAAAATAGTAGATTTTCCTACGTTCGGGCGGCCTACTATTGCTATTACTGGTTTCGGCATATACTTTCATCCTTTCAACTTGCTTCTGTTTATTATGTAAAAAACCCTTCTTTGTGCAAGAAGGGATTTGCATTCCAGAATATTTCTCAACGTATCAAAACACCTCACATTATACCACACGTTACTAATGTTTCACAATAATATATACATTATCTTGTAAGCGATGTGCAATCCCATCTAAAATAGCCTCTAAATTATTTGCAACAAATTCCAGTTCCTCTGTCGACTCGCAAATAAATAAAGGGGCACCACCTGCAAATTTCTCTGGCGTTGTTGTAATGACTGCGAGAATAACACTTTCTAACATCATCTCTTATCTCCCCTTCCTTTCGGAGCTTCTGATGACATATGAACAGCACTCTCTAATGTTGGTACATTTCCAATTACCCCTATCGCTTTTTCTGCATCTTGATCTTGCGGCAGAACAAAAATCCCAACTCTCCCATCCTCTAAATCACGCTTCGCTAACGGTACAAGTGCCGGCGTTCCAGAATCTCTATATATTCCTAAAGCAACCGAAACATCATGTAAAATAGCTTGACGTTGTCCTAAGTTTGAGATTGTAACCATCGCATCTATCGATTTCGGTTTTAAAATAAATCCCATTCCATACTTCATAATTTCTTCTTGCCTTGCTGGCAATCCAATATTCATAATGTAAATATTATCAATATAAAGTCCCGCTCCTTCAAAACGAAGTGGAACGTGTTCTATTTCTACAAGGTCATGAAGTCTTTTACCTGACATTAATTTTTTCGCAATGAAAAAACTTACTGTACCAGTAATTACCCCAGCAATCCATGAATGGAATCCTATATACGCAAACGTTGTTACAAACGACGTTAACATCGCCAAGTAGTTACGACTTTCAAATACTAATGCAATTCCTTCAATGTATGTATTACCACGTGGTACGAGCTCATATCCATCTAATTGTTGAAGCGTATTTCTTTCCATATTGCGCACATCACGAAATTGCGTCGCTGCTAACGTAAGAAATGTAATTGCAGAGAAATCTTTTTTCAAAACAGACGGAATCGCAATTGCTCCTAAGGCAGCCGCAATTAATCCCATCGCGATATGAATAATTTTTCCGTGGAGCCTCGTCGGATATTGCCTCGTATCGGTACGAAGCATTAACACCCTAGTTATTGTACCTGCAATTACGCCACATAAAATAGCTGGTGTATATTCAGTCATGCATTACCCTCGCCTTTCTTTTACGTGTTTTCCTCTTAAATTGTTCCATATATACTGATGCTTTCGTAATCCAAAGTAAAATCGCCATAAATAAAGTGGAAACAGCAGCAACATCTAAAAAAGCTAAACTGCCATATTCATAAGGAAAATGTAATTTACGAAAAATAAGCGTCACCAACAATTCACCTTGTAACATCCCTATATATAAGGAGCATAATCGTAATATGCGATCCCCGTGCAATAAAACCGATGCATACACAAGTGCACCACTTAACAGCAACAACCTATCAACCACAATCCAAATTGGATCATATACTTCTAACAAATGAAAGCTTGTATATAACATTGCAATAATAAGTGCCGAAAGTAAGGTATATAATTTTTTCCAAATAGAATATAACGTGATGCCTACAAAAGAAATAATACAAAGCAAAAGGGCATTTACCGATATCGCGAAAGACGCAATCGTCACATTTAACGGAGAACAAATAATAAAAATTAATATACAAGCACTTATCTTCCAACGAATAGATTCTTTTTTCATAAAAAAGGTCACGACAATCCACCCTATCCAAGCAACAAAATAAAAAGTACTCCCATCCATCACTTCACCTCCTATGTTTTCCATTATGGGAACTTTTTATGAAAGTTAATCCCCCTTTTCTTTGTGCATAGTTTTTCTCATAACAGCAAAACTTTTAATAAGGAGGTGTAACTCACAATGGGTAAAGATCGCCAAGAACGAAAACTAAGAGAATCACGCCGCGTTGAATCTGATCGCGACCAATCACTTCAATATCCCGGTGCAACAAGTCTTGATACACCGGAGCAAGCTCGAAAACAGAATCAGCATTAAATAAAGTGAAACTTCAGCGGGGGTATCCATCCACACTGATTATTAGCCCACAGCAATCGGGCTTTTACGGGCAATACAAAAAGACGGTTTCGATAATGTACGAAACCGTCTTTTTACACAATTATTTTATTTCTACTCGTCATATAATTCTTTTGTTTTCGCATTATAAACCCTATCACTTGATGAGGCATCAATCGTAACTATGCCTGTTGTTTTTTTAGAATATTTGACACTCCCACCCCTAAAGGGGCCAGCTGACTAACGTCAATGGGATTCTTGCTACCAAAGGCGAAGTCCATTTCTGGTATCGCTGACGTGCAAGA
>NZ_JBFPJI010000187.1:0-6442 GCF_040838205.1 Bacillus sp. S4 | reverse complement strand
ATTCATATGAGAATATGTTTTTAACGCTATTTTCGTTTCTTCGCTATCTAATATGATTTTTTTAATATCATTTTCTATAACTAAAGAGGATGAAACAGATGAATGTGTTATGATACAAACCGGATTTGCATCATTTACTATATAATTAATTCGCTCGGCTGGGTATTCTGGATCTATTGGTAAATATGCTGCACCTGCCTTTAGAACTGCTAACATACTAACTACCATTTCTATTGATCGTGGAAATACTAAGGCTACAAACTGATTTGCTTGTATTCCTTCTTCTACTAAATAGTTTGCAAGTTCATTCGCTCGTTCATTTAGCTCTTTATACGTAAGTTTTATCCCGTTACAAGTAACTGCTATATTATTTGGATTTTTTTGTACTTGTTTTTCAAATAATATAGGTAGATTAATTAGCTCTTCAGCTCTCTTAGTTTCATTCCATTCCAATAAAACTTTATGATTTTCTTCAGGAAGAGTAATGTTTATTTTTCCAATCGGCTCGTCTTTGTGATAATTATTTATCACTAATTCTAATAGATTCATAAATCTTTCTTTATGCAATGCTAGTTCCGTATCGCTATATACTTCCGGATTCGCATCAAAATGAATCATTAGCTCATTTTCATCGAAGCGCTTATATACATTTATCGATAAATCATCGACAGGTCCTGCTGATAAATTATGTGTAATGCCACGATTTCCAGCAAAGTTAAGCCCGTAATCAAAAGGCATAACATTCACTAACGGCCCAAATAACCTTTGATTTTCACCTAGTAACTTTAAGTCTCTTCTTAATTCCTCATGACGATATTTATGATGACGACGTATATCTCGAATTTCTTCAGAAACTTGCTGTATTAATTCTGCAAAAGTTATATTTGGAGTTAACTTTAGACGAAGTGGAACTAAATTCATTACCATGCTTGGTGTATGAATAGATACAGAACCAAGACGCCCCATCATCGGTAAACCTAAAACAATATCATTTGCACCTGTTAATTTATGCATATAAATACTTGTTACAGCTACAACAAATTCGGGCCAACTCGTTAACGAAATATTGATATCTTCTAGTAACGTTTTCGTACTAGAATTTGATAAATAAGCAGTTTCTCGTGAAAATCCATTTGATGTTCTCGGCGCTCGTTCTGCTAAACTTACAACTTCCGGTTCATCTGCAAACTTCTCTAACCAAAAAGTACGATCTTTCTGAAATTGTTTAGATTCACGATACTCATTATCTTCTTGTACAATTTTTGCAAGAGAGCCAAATGGCTTTTCATTCTTGTTTGTTTCTTCTATAAGTGATGTATACTCATTCGCTACCTTTTGGCTAAGAAGTGAAAATCCATAGCCATCCATCACAATGTGATGGATGCGCTGATACCAAAAGAAACGATTATTTTCAATTTGAATAAGTGCTTCAGTAAATAATTTATCCTCTGTTAAATCCACGGGCATAGATAAATCATTTTTCATCCATACCTTAGCAGCTTCTTCAGGATTTTCCTCTTTACGAACGTCAATAAAATGCATATGAAACTTTGACGATTCCTCAATAACTTGCCATGGGCCAATTTCATCCTCTTCGAAACGAACATGAAGTGCTTCTGCTTCTGTTATAACTTTACATACAGCTAACTCGAAAATTTCTTGATTAATATTTCCGTTTATTTCTATATATTCCCCAGCATTATAAATCGGACTAAGCGGATCTAATTGTTGCGCAAACCACATACCAGACTGCGCAGATGATAACGAATGACGAATCTTTTGACTATTAGGCATTCTTTACTACCCCTTTATTATGTAGTCTATTTGTTACAGCACTTGTGCTGCTTGTGAAGATAGTAAACGGTACCAATCATCAACAGTTGGACGTTCTGCTAAATCTGCAAAAGTGATTTCTTTCCCTTCGCGGCGCCACTTCTCTACTAAACTCATAATTCTGACCGAATCAAGTCCTCTATTTAATAAATCTTCATCAACTTCAATACTCTCTACTGGCTCACGGAGTAATTGTGCAACTAGTTCATGCACTTCCTGTAAAGTGATCCCTTCACCGTCATCACCTTTTAAATTTTGTAAATCTTTTAACAGTAAGTTGGTTGATGTCGTTACTGCACATCTATTAGATGCATACTGCAATGCTTGTTTATGATGCTCTAGTGAAAAATCAGCAACTGCATCTGCTACAAAAAATGGCTCTATACCATCCATAAATGCTTCACAAGCTGTTAAAAGGCAGCCAATATTCGCATAAATACCGCAAATAATAAGTTGATCTCTTCCCTGCTCATTTAAAATTTCTAATAGATTCGTCTTTTTAAATGCACTATATCTCCATTTTGTTAGGAATATATCATCTTCGTCTGGAGTGAGTTCATCGACAATTTTCTTTTTATTCGGTCCAGCAGGAATACCGTCACCCCAAAAGTCTTGTAATAGCCCTCGTTGTTCTAACGTTTGTCCACCAGGTTGTGCTGTATAAACAACCGGTATACCAAGTTCCTTACATCTTTCTCTTATCACCTTAATATTTGAAATTAGTTCTACTTTTGGCGATTCTTTATCGCTATATGCATCAAGAAAATATTCTTGCATGTCGTGGATTAGAAGAACTGCACGTTTCGGATCCGGTGTCCAATTCACTTTATTTTTTGGTAGTTCTGATTCAATTGGCATTTTATATACTGAAATAGATGGGATAGCCATCTAATCACTTCCTTCCGATTCTAATAGTTTTTTATCGTTTTACTGTAATAAGTTTTGCAGCAATGACTTTACGTAATTCTTTTTTGCTTACTTTTCCAACACCTGTTTGCGGGAATGATTCAATAAATTCGATTCGATCTGGAATCTTATACGCCGCTATACCACGTTCTCTTAAAAATATTTTTAATTCACTTACTGTTGGAGTTTGTCCACGAGCTATAACAAAAGCACAAGTACGTTCTCCTAAATAATCGTCAGGCATAGATACAATTGCTACATCATGTACTGCATCGTGTGCTAAAAGATGATTTTCAACTTCCTCCGCAGCAACTTTCTCACCACCACGGTTAATTTGATCTTTATCTCTTCCTTCTACAATGATGTAACCTTGTTCATTCACTTTCACAAGATCACCTGTGCGATAAAAACCATCTTCTGTAAATGATCTTGCATTATGCTCTGCTGCTTTATAATAGCCACGAATTGTATATGGCCCTCGCGTTAATAAACTACCTACTTCACCATGCTTAACATCATTATCATTTTCATCAACAACTCTTACTTCATCGAATGTAGACATCGGTCTACCTTGTGTATGAATAATGATTTCTTCAGGATCATTTAATCTTGTGTAATTTACTAACCCTTCTGCCATACCGAACACTTGCTGTAACGTACATCCAAATGTAGGGCGAATACGCTTCGCAACTTCGGCACTAAATTTCGCACCTCCTACTTGAATAACTTGCAGGCTCGATAAATCGTTGTTACGGGAAGATGCAGCATCAAGCCAAATCATTGCTAATGGCGGAACGAGAGCGGTAATCGTCACTTTTTCTTTTTCTATAAGAGCAAATGCCTCATCTGGACTCCCTCCAGTTGCCAACACTACTTTTCCACCCGCATAAAAAGTTCCAAATGTCCCTGGAGAACTCATTGGGTAATTGTGTGCTACTGGAAGAACTGCCATATAGACACTTTCTGCATTCAAATTACAAATTTCAGCGCTAACACGTAAACTATAAATATAGTCATCATGTGTTCTAGGAATTAATTTAGAAAGCCCTGTTGTCCCTCCTGATAATTGGAGAAACGCAACATCACTTGGCTGAACTTCTGGTAATGGAACCGGATCCATATAAAGATTATTTATGTTCACAAATTCTTCTTCTTCCCCCACTACGATTACATGTTGTAAGGTTGGAACTTTCTCTTTCACTTCTCTTGCTAGTTTTCGATAATCAAATCCGAGTGCCTTATCTGAAATAACGTAAGCGCTCGCCTCACCAAACTCACAAAAATAACTAATTTCACTGCTTCGATGTGAAGGTAGCGCAAAAACAGGAAGCGCTCCAATTCGAAATAGTGCAAAACATATTTCGAAAAACTCTATAACATTGGGTAGCTGAAGAACAACTCGGTCCTCTTGCTTTATTCCTAAATTCAATAAACCTGCAGCTAAGCGATCTACCTTTTTATCAAGTTCACTATACGTTATATGTGTATTACTACTTACAATCGCAATTTCATCTCCATGCTTTTCAGCGCGTTCTCTTAACATCGCACCAAATGTCTCTCCAAGCCAACAACCTTCTTCTCGATAACGGTCCACTAATTCTTTTGGCCATTCCGTATAACCTGTTAACATTCTTTCTTCCCCCTACTTTTCATTCAATGAATTATCACTTAACCCTAAAGCTTTTAACATTGTTTGAAATTTAGCTGATGTCTCCGCTAACTCCTCTTCTGGTTTTGATTCAGCAACAACTCCAGCTCCTGCAAATAATCGAAGTGTATTCTCTTGCACTTCAGCACATCGAATTGTAACAATCCATTCGCCATCTCCATTTAGATCGCTCCACCCTAACATTCCTGTAAAGAATTCACGGTCAAATGGCTCAATTTGTTGAATAGCCTCTCTCGCTTCTTCCATTGGAGTTCCGCAAACTGCTGGCGTAGGATGAAGAGCAATTGCTAATTCTAAAGAAGAAGTATTTGGATCCTTAAGTTCACCTTTCACTTCTGTAGACAAATGCCACATTGCTTCACTATGAATAACTGATGGTTTTTCCGGAACATGTAATGTATGACAATACGGAAGAAGTGCAGCGGCAACCGCTTCAACTACTACCGCATGTTCATGTAAATCTTTTGGAGAAGAAAGTAATTCTTCTGCTCTTCTTTTATCTTCTGCTGGATCATCACTACGTGGTCTTGAACCAGCTAACGGATTAGAAATTACTTGCATACCATGACGTGAAACAAGTAATTCAGGGCTTGCTCCAATTAACGTCTTACTTTTCTCGTTTTCATCTTTCGGTAAATTAACAGCAAATGTGTAGCCGTGCTTATTATGTTCTGCTAATTCACGAAGAAGCTTTTGTTTATCAATTACCTCTGAAGATTTAACATCCAACGATCTAGATAGCACGATTTTCTTTAAATCTCCGTCCTGAATTTTTGCTATTCCTTGCTTCACACCATTCATGTAAACTTCAGGCTCTGGAACTGGTGTCATTTCAAATGCCAGTTTCTCATTTTGTTTTATCTCATTTGTTTTTTCTAACTGTAAACGCTCAGTAATTCTGCAATATTCTGGTACAATAAGTTGAACTTCTTTTCTACGATCAAATGGCAAAGCTCCTACAACGATAGGATTTGGATTTCCATCCTGTTTGGCATTACTTAATACCGCCTTTACAAGCTCTGGAAAACTTTCGATTTCACTATGTTTTACTGTAGTAAACTCTCCTTCTGCCAATATCGTTCGATTTGGTGAAGCAAAAAAGAATGAAGATTCAGTCTTATAATCTTCTAAAAGTTTTTCTGACAGTTCCTTTACGGCTGTAAGTTCATTCATAGTATAATAACCTCCTGAATTTTTTATTAAGCTCCTAATGTAGCTCCGCCATCTACACATAAATTGTGCATTGTAATATGACTTGCTTTATCTGAAGCTAAAAACAATACTGCTTCAGCAATTTCTGAAGGTTGTGCAATTTTTTGTAAAGGAATTCCGAGTCTATATGTATTTTGAGAACCAGCAATTATATTTTCAGCTCCATTCTCATCAGCCCATAGTAATCTTTGCATTTCAGTTTCAGTAGAACCCGGAGAAACTAAGTTACAACGAATATTGTATGCTGCAAGTTCTAATCCTAAACACTTCATGAACATCGTCGTTGCAGCTTTTGATGCAGCATACGCAGCCATCTCCATTCTCGGAGTATTTGCCGCATTTGAACCAACTGTAACAATTGCCCCTGACTTCCTTAACATCATATGTTTACTTACTGCTCGGGACATATAGAAAACTCCTGTAGTATTTACAGAGAATGTTTTATTCCATTCTTCGTCACTTAAAGAGTGAATCGCTCCCATACGTAGAACCCCTGCAACATTTACTAATATATCTATTGGCGCTATATCATTTTCAATTCGTTCTACTACCTCTTCAACAGTGACACTATCACTCACATCTAAATGAAACGTCTTAATACGACTTTCATTTGATGCATAATGATTTAAAAACATATTAAGCCCTTCTGCATTTTGATCAACCGCAATAACTGTAGCTCCTCTTTCTAAAAACATTTTTGCTACAACACTACCTATACCTTGAGCGGCACCTGTTACTAAAACGGTTTTTCCATCAAATTCCCCTAAGTTCATTTCCTCTATCCTCTCATATAAAAATTAATCTCATTAAACAACATAAACG
>NZ_JBFPJI010000186.1:0-6465 GCF_040838205.1 Bacillus sp. S4 | reverse complement strand
AAAGTGTTGTAACCATTTGTAAAAATAAGAGGCTACTCAAATTAAGCCGCATTTACTATTAGTAGGTTTAGGTTCATCTAAACAAGAACAGTTTATCTATCAAAATTTACAAGACTTGAATGTTTCTCTATCTATTGGTGTCGGAGGAACGATTGATATTTTATCTGGCACTGTAAAAAAAGCACTAAAAATGATGAGAGATACAGGGACAGAATGGTTATATAGATTGATCTCACAGCCGAAAAGAATAAAAAGACAACTCGTACTTCCAAAGTTTTTAATATCAGTTATGGGGGAGAGGATTAAAGGGGTTACAAATTGATAAAGGGGACTACATACATGAACAGAATCGGCATTATCGAAGCAATTAGTCACTGAATATGCACCTCATTGTACAGAAATGGAAGGAGCGGCAATTGGACATGTTGCTCATATAAATGACATACCATTTCTAGTTTTGAGATGCATTTCTGATAGTGCAGATGATTCAGCGCAGGTTTCATATGATGATTTCGTGAAAACCGCAGCGAATTATTGTTCAGAAATTATTGTTGAGATGCTTAAAAGTAAATCGAGTAAAACTGTATTGTAGTTTATACGTAAAGAATGGGAGAGAAAGTTATGTTACAAGCACTAATTTTCGATATGGATGGAACTTTATTTCAAACAGACAAAATTTTAGAGTTATCACTGGATGATACATTTGATCATTTACGCTCACTACAATTATGGGATGCGGAAACACCTATTGATAAATACCGTGAAATTATGGGTGTTCCTTTACCTAAAGTTTGGGAAGCGCTATTACCTGATCATTCAAATGAAGTAAGAAAACAAACAGATGCTTATTTTTTAGAGAGATTAATTGAAAACATAAAGAGTGGGAAAGGTGCTTTATATCCGAATGTAAAAGAAGTTTTTAATTATTTAAAAGAAATTGGTTGCTCAATTTACATAGCTAGTAATGGTTTAACGGATTATTTAAAAGCAATCGTATCTCATTATGATTTAGAGCAATGGGTTACTGAAACTTTTAGTATCGAACAAATTTCATCGCTTAATAAAGGTGACTTAGTAAAAAATATTTTGAAAAAATATGATTTAAAAGGGGCAGCGGTAGTTGGAGATCGTTTATCTGATATTAACGCTGCAAAAGATAATGGTTTAATTGCGATTGGATGTAATTTTGATTTTGCACAAGAAGAGGAACTTGCTCATGCTGATTTAGTAATTGCTGATTTAATGGAACTGAAGGGGATATTACCAGAATTGAAGAATACGTACATAACAAAATGAATAAGTTCACATTCAAATGAATGCTCAGGATGATATATTCTTGGGCATTTTTATTTTTCAAAAAGATACATTTGGATAGAGAAAGTGGGGGAGTAAGCTGGAAAATATACAAATAAAACGAATTGAAGATTTACTAAAATATGAGATCAATCTCCTTGTCGAAGAAAGTACAGAAGAAGGATTTAACTTCCTAATAAAATTAATAAATGAATATGAAAGTAAAAGAAATACATTTAGTAAAACGGGCGAATGTTTATATGGCGTTTTTCGAGGTGATACGTTAATTGGTATTGGAGGATTAAATCAAGATCCAAATACGAAAGGTTTAAAGATTGGCCGATTAAGAAGGTTTTATATTTCAAAGGATTATCGGCGCATCGGATTAGGGAAGTTGTTATTAAAGCAACTTTTAAGACATGCGGAAAAGTATTTTCACGTTGTTGTTCTACATACGGATACAAAGCAAGGTGATGAGTTTTATTGCGCAAATGGATTTGTAAAAGGAGAATCTTATAAAGGTTCAAGTCACTTTATAAGATTGTAGAAAGGTCCCATATTCATGTACGGAACCTTTCTTAAGTAATTACATCTTAATATTCATTTGTTTCAATAACCCCTTCGGATCACCTTTTACATAATAAAAATGCGGATTATTCTCATCGTCGTAAAGCATAATATAAGGTTTTTCATTAAGTGGAAGAAGGATGAGTACTTCATCAATTGTTGTATGTAACCATTGATTTGTAATAGAAACAGGTTTAGATAAAGGGATTTTTATCATATGTCCATCTTTCGGAACGACATTTAAGTTTTTAAATGGACCGGTAATTGATTTTGCGTATTGAACTGCTTCTTTTTGAATGGCCCGATCTAAAGATTGTTTTTGGACTACCATTTCTTTTTTGCAATCAAATACTTCAATTTGTTTATTTGTATTTGCGAACGCATTTGTTGATAATAAAAAGAAAAGCAGAGTAATGACTCCTATTTTTTTGAACATAAAACAACACCTCACACTTACTATACCCTCAAATGTTGTAAATATTTTTCTGTCACATTCATGTAACAAAGAAGTTGTATGATAAAATTGATATTTGTTTATAGGTAATGGAGGAAATGTAATGAAAGTATTAATCGCAGATGATGAACAAGATATGCTGAAAATTTTAAAAGCGTATTTTGAAAAAGAAGGCTTCGAAGTTTTATTAGCGAAGGATGGAGAGGAAGCACTTCAAATATTTTACGATGAGAAAATTGACTTAGCTATTTTAGATTGGATGATGCCGAAAAATAGTGGTATTACTGTCTGTCAGGAAATAAAAAAGAATTCAAGTGTGAAAGTATTAATGCTTACTGCGAAAAGTGAAAGTGAAGATGAATTAGTAGCTCTTCAAAGCGGGGCAGATGAGTATGTAAAAAAACCATTTCATCCAGGAGTGCTAATAACCCGAGCGAAAAAGCTTGTGCAGCATGAAGATGTTATTCAAGTTCAAGATTTAAAAATAGATTTCACCAAAAATAAAGTATATAAAAATGAGAAAGAATTAGACATTACAAAGACAGAATTACAATTAATAAAGTGCTTTTTAAATCATAAAGGCACGATTTTAACACGGAAAAAGTTGTTAGATATCGTCTGGGGATTTGATTATTTTGGGGAAGAGCGAACGGTTGATACGCATGTAAGAAGATTACGTAAAAAAATAGGAGAAAATATTATAAAGACACATCGTGGTTTAGGATACAGTTTGGAGGAAGAGTGTGAATAAGCTCGGTAAAAAGTTATTTTTCAGCATTTCTTTAACAGTCATCCTTATTTTTGTCATCTCTTTATTATTAATTAACTATTTTTTACCAAAATATAATGTGCACAAAACACGTGAAAGCTTAGAAGGCATTACAGCGGAAATACAGTCGATACCGCGTGAAGAACTGGATGATGCTATAAATCGCATTGAAAATGAAGGTAATGTTACGATTGCATATACATCAATAAATAATTCAGAAGATGCTATTAATGAAGAATTACGCATGCAGCTTACAAAAAAGAGAGTTGCATTGAATAAACTTTGGATTACAAAAGAAGAAATTACGAAAGTGAAGAACCTCGGACAATCGAATAAAATATATGATCAAGAAAAGATAAAATCTAGTTTTTTTGCGAAATACATTGCGAAAGATGATATGTTGATTTTAGTAGGAGTTTCTATCGCACATTCCAATGAAGTAATTAAAACGCTTAACTCATTTTATTTATACATTTTGGGATTCTCACTATTTCTTATTATCGTGCTTGTTTGGATTCTTTCAAAAACAATCACTACTCCACTGAAAGAATTGAGTGATGTCGCAGAAGATATTTCACGTCTGAAATTTAAACGGACGAAAGTTAAAACGAATGATGAAATAGGTGATTTAGCAAATAGTATTAACATCATGAGTGATAAATTACATGAAGCACATCAAGATTTAACAGATCGAAATGACCACTTAAAACGATTTATGGGCGATGTAACTCATGAATTAAAAACACCAATCGCATTAGTAAAAGCATATTCTATGGGAATAAAAGATGGTTTAGATGATGGCACATATGTTGATACAATCATTAAACAAACAGATCAAATTTCAAATTTAATTGAAGAGTTATTGCGATTTTCTAAACTAGAAAGAGATATTTTACAAAAAGAAGAATTCCCTATTGAACCACTAGTCCAAAGTATAATAGATAAGCATAAAATTGAACTGGATTCGAAAGAAATCAAGTTGCAAGTGAACTATAATGCTGGTGACGCGATTGTTTATGCTGATTTAAATAAAATGAGAATGGTCTTTCAAAATTTAATCTCTAATGCGATAAAATATACAACGAATCAAAATATAAAAATCACATTAGAAGAGAAAAATGACGTTGTGTATTTTCAAATTCAAAATGGTATTGCTGCTGAGGGCGTTAAAGAGATAGATAAAATTTGGGAACCTTTTTACGTATTAGAATCTTCTCGTAGTAAAGAGAAATCAGGTACTGGATTAGGACTAGCGATTGTAAAAAGTATTTTAGAAAGACATGGATTTGAATACGGGGTTTCGGTAGTAGATGGGGAAATACAATTTTATATGTATATAGAAAGGAACTAATTGTTATTAGTTCCTTTTCTTTTATATAAAAAGATTTGATAGTTCTACAAATTTCTCAACTTTTTATAAAGTATAAACTGAATTTTCTGTATTTTTGATGTATAGTAAGAGAAGGAACATATGGGGAGGGAAGGGTATGAAGAAAAAGAAATTAGCAATTACACTTTCAGCTATAGTATCTTTAACAATTACTTCAGGGGTTTCTAGTATAACTGCACATGCGGAAAATAAGGAAGGGAGCTTCGTAAAAGAGAATGATGTTAAGTTAAATGGACAAGTTTCAGAAGCTTTAACTCCAAATACGAAAATTCAATTGGAAAATGGGATGACGAAACCAATCTATTCACTTGATGAAGCCATTGTAGAAAATCTATTTGTAGAGACAGAAGTTGATAGTGATCGAGATGGTAAAAAAGATCGTGTATCAGTAAAGGTTATGCGTCCAAAGACGAATCCAGATGTGAAAGTTCCTGTTATTTATGAAATGAGTCCATATCGATCTGGATTAAAAGACGTTCCTGTTTATAATGTTGATGAAGAATTGTATGCGTATGAAGGAAAACCGTATGGGGCAGTTAATCTTGGTTCATACGGCAATTATTATGTTCCGAGAGGATATGCAGTTATTTTAGGTGAAAGTATCGGAACTGGAAAATCAGATGGATGTCCGACAACTGGAGATGAACAAGAAATACTAGGGACGAAGTCTGTCATTGATTGGGTAAATGGTCGGGCAAAAGCATATACAGAGGATGGTAAGGAAGTAAATGCAAATTGGTCTACGGGCAATGTAGGAATGACAGGAGTTTCTTATAATGGTACGTTACCGAATGCTGTCGCAACGACTGGAGTTGAAGGGTTAAAAACAATTATTCCAATCGCAGCGATTAGTAGTTGGTATGACTATTATCGTGCAAATGGGGCAGTAATTGCGCCAGGTGGATATCAAGGAGAAGATACAGATAATATGGCAGAAGCAGTACTAACAAGAAAGAACCCTGAAGTTTGCGGGCAAATTATTAAAGAACTAACAGCTGGACAAGATCGTAAAACAGGCGATTATAACGACTTTTGGGATAAACGTAACTATGTAAAAGATGTAAAAAATGTGAAAGCAAGTGTATTTGTAGTTCATGGGCTAAATGATTGGAATGTAAAAACGAAGCAATTTTCACAGTGGTGGGAAGCTCTTGGCGAAAATAATGTTCCTCGTAAAATGTGGTTACATCAAGGTGGACACGGCGGAACATCAAGTAATAACTGGCAACAAACGCAAAATAAATGGTTCGATTATTGGTTATATGGGATTGAAAATGGAATTATGGCTGAACCGATGGTAGATGTACAACGTGAAAATAAATCGTGGCAAAAAATAAAAAATTGGCCAGATCCAGCGGCTGTACCATCAAAAGTCCGTATGTATTTAAGTAATAAAGCAATCAATTTGCCATTAAGTATGGGATCAGTAAACAATGTTTTCTCATTAGTAGATGATGCTAAAATAAAGTCAAATCAACTAGTAGAAAACCCTGAGTTAGAAGTAGCGAATCGATTAATATATACAATGCCTGTACTGCAAAAAGATATGCGAATAAGCGGTACGCCGAAGATTTCAATTAAAGGGAATATTGATCGGTCTGTATCAAATTTAACAGCATTACTCGTTGATTATGGTGGGGCGAAGCCTGAAATTGTAACGAGAGGTTGGATGGATCCACAAAATTTAAATAGTATAGAGAATTCAACAGCGATTCAACCTGGTAAAGATTACACATTTTCATGGGACATGCAGCCAGATGATTACGTATTTAAAGCAGGACATCAAATAGGAGTCGTCTTAATCGCAAGTGATTACGATTATACAATTAGACCGAAAGCGGGCACGAAGCTTACAGTAAAATTGAGTGAAGTGACATTGCCGATTGTGAAATAAAGGGTTTTTGATAAAGAGCTTACTATAGTAAGCTCTTTATTTATAATCAGAATTTTCAAGTTTTATATGTTCAATCGCTAGGAAATATTATACAATGT
>NZ_JBFPJI010000185.1:0-6468 GCF_040838205.1 Bacillus sp. S4 | reverse complement strand
CTACAAGAATAATAATGAAAACTTTATTCATGCGATTAATCCCTCTTTTTTTCTTTTAAATAATACTCAATAAGTTGATTTACTTTTTCTTCTGGATATGATTCTGGTGTTTGAAGGACATGAATTACTAGCCCATCAATAAATCCGTACAGTATCTCTAATTCAAATTCTCTATTGTGACCTGGTGTGACGTATCCTAGATCCCTCATTAAATCTAGAATTATTCCCATAAGATACCTCGTATGGTCATCCATTTTCTTCCGAAGTTCAATAAGTTCTGGAGAACTAAAGGATATACCCAGAAATGTAATCCAAACCTTCCCTTCCAACATTTCTTCTTTATTAGAAGGAATAATAAATTTCATTAATCTTCTAAGTGCTTCTTCTTTCGTTCCCTTAAATTCACTTGTACGAGTGTTTGCCCGTTCTTCCATTCGATTCAATACTAAATTCATTGCATAATGAATTAATTCATTTTTAGACGAAAAATGATGCTGAACAAGTCCAACCGAAATGTTTGCCTCGTCAGCGATTTGCTGTATAGAAGCTTTATCAATACCTTTTTCTAATATTACACGCCAAGTAGCAGTGGCTATCTGATTCTTCCTTTGTATTTGATCAACAATTTTAGGCACTCATATCCTCCTCCCTTTTTATAATACGATCATATTATAAAAAAAGTACCTAAAATAATATGATCATATTATTTTAGATTTCACATTGCTCTCAAGCTAACAAAACAAAATTCCCCTATAATAAAAAATACGGTATTCCTACCGTATCCTCTAAAAAAAGAAACAGCATCTACTAGCATTTTTGAAAAAACGTTAGGTAAAAGTAAGAACATACAGTAGCTGGCTTTATTTTTAATACCATTCTTATTCCACTTACAATCGTTCCAAAAAGATAGTAACTTTCCCCAAGAAGACTCTTACTGTCGACGTTCAAAAGCAAGACGTACAGCAAGACCTGTCAAGACGCTTGCCATAAGCCAACGCTGCACTCGCAGCCACGTTGGGCGTGTGCCAAACCATTTGGCAACTCTACTTGCTGTAAATACAATTAGGAGGTTGACTATAAAGCTAACCGTTATTTGTGTAAAGCCCAGAACTGCACCTTGTAGAAGCAACGATCCTTTCTCAGGATCTTCAAATTGAGGTAGAAGTGACACATACAAAATAGCAATCTTAGGATTCAGCAGATTCGTCATAAGTCCCATTAAAAATAATTTCCGTGGCGGCTCAATAGCAATAGTACGAGGTTCCATAATAGATGTAGCACCAGGCTTAATCGAATTCCATGCGAGCCAGAGTAAGTAAGCAGCACCTGCCCACTTAACTGCTTCATAGAGAGACGGAACAGCTAGGAAAAGGGCTGTAAGTCCGAACATTGTTGCGATTATATAAATTATGAAGCCAAGCATGATACCCAAAAGAGAAATGAATCCTGCCATACGCCCCTGCGTAATCGAGCGAGAAATGAGATAAATCATGTTAGGCCCAGGTGAACAAACCATACTAAGTGAAACAATTGCAAAAGCTAGCAAAGTGCTAAAACTGACCATGAATCTTCCACCCCTTTATCTTACATAAATTTCTTATCGTCCATTTTATCATGATTGAGGAGAAAAAAGATTAATGTATGCCTATTCATATAAGGTTAACATAGCCTATTATTATCGGGGTTCACTGTATTTAGAAGACTATGAAAAGTCCTCCATTTTTTTCACTGGGGTCTTTCTTGATCACAAGGCTTTAAAAGTAACCTATCCATAGTGATATTAAAGCTACTACTAACAGGGCAAGAAGAAATATGATATTTCGAATCCACTTTTGTATATCATCAAAATACCGTTCTACAAATGCAACGTTGATATAAAACATGAGAAATACAACAAAGAAGGTAAAGTTACCAAATTTATCGTTCAATTTTTCATTAGTAAATGTACTTACATGAAGGAACAGTAAAGCAAAAGTTACTAAGAATAACTCAAATAGCCTTTTTTTGCTCACCCCACCACCCCCTTACAGTAATTTCCCTTTGTTTCATTTTATAAGAACGTAGTGTGTAGCAGACTGTAAATATTATTTACTTATGTAAAAAAAGGCTACCAATTCAAGATTGTTAGCCTTAATAGCGCCTTTTAAAAAATAACTCAATATAACAAATGACTGATTCTTCAACTTACACTATATTCTCCTTTTATTACAAAAAACGAACCTCGAATTGTTCCAGCAAGTTTAGACTTCTGTCTAGCAAACTTAAACTTCTCTACTAACTCCGTTGGTATCTCCATTCCCTCAGAAAGCTTAAATCCAACAGCCCGCTTCTTTGGGTTATCCAGCGTATACATGACGTTGACTGCAAGACCATCCTCATAGAAGACATAGGCAAATTTAATATTTCCCACTTGAAAACACGATGTTTCTAAAGGTTTTGCCGCAAACTCAATATCACGTTCTTCTTTCAAAATGCGGTTCACATAATCAAGAGTCTTCTCGCTTTCACCAGCTGGTACAACCGTAAATTCATGCTTGTATTTATTCATAAAGTAACGTGCTTCATGAGCACGTAAACCAGCAAGTGCTTCTGCTACAGGTGAAGACTCCATGCCAGCTGTAGTTACGTTTTTAAAATCAACGATATCGGACAATTCCATCTCTCCTTTTAATACTTTACTTCCTAACAACTGGAATCCATATTTCACCAAATACTGAGCCGTTTCGCTGCCCCATCTCAACCGTTGTATTTGGCCCACCAACATAGGAAAAATCTTTTACTTCTGCTAATGCTTGACCAAATGCAATACCAGTAAGCTTATTACTTAGCTCCTCAGCTGTATTGCCTTCCCCTTTAACTACTAGGTATTCTCCCCTCGGAAACTGGATAACTCTAGATTCTTCTTGTATCGTTGCCTCTGTCATGACACCAGCGTAATACATCATCTTGTTATTCACCGCTTCACTCACAGAAAAAATGTAATCATTTGTAGCTAAAGCTTTTAAAGTGTCCAACCTTCCATCTTGTTCGACGGCCAGCCAAAAGTCTGCCTTTTCCTTGTTTATGCCCGCAAAGTCTGTATAGTGGCTCTTAAGTTCAGTTCCAATACCTAACACGATAAAGCTATCTTTTTCTTCTATTGTATAATTTTTCATATTTAAAACCTTCCTCACTTTTAAATTAATCAAACGATTTATCTTTTCACTTGATGAGTTTATAATATCTTTAAATCATGTCAAAAAATGATACTGTTTAGGAGACCAACATGAAAAAAGTTGAACGGATTAATACGATCATGCGCTATATTAACAACCGCTCCCACTTTACAATTTCTGAAATCATACGAGAATTTAACATCTCACGATCGACAGCTATTAGAGACATTAGAGAAATTGAAGCCATGGGGATGCCGCTCGTCGCTGAAGTTGGAAGGGATGGAGGATATTTTGTCATGCATAACTCTATCCTGCCCGTTGTTCGCTTTACTGATAATGAGGTCAAAGCTCTTTTTATTGCCTTTATGGCCACAAGAAATCAACAACTTCCCTATTTGAAAAGTCGTCAGTCTCTAGCTGAAAAACTACTAGGACTCATCTCAGAAATCCAGCAAGATGACCTTGTTCTTTTAAATCAAATCTTGCTTTTTGAAGGGACTAACCCTCATAATCCTGACCTACTTGAGCTTTCTGACCTCCCCCATCCTATGTTAGAAAAACTCATCCAAATCCTTCTTTTAGATAGCCATTTATTGATTACCGTAAAAGAAGAGGAGGAAACCAAGTCTTATCCAATTTATCTACTACACCTTTATCAAGAAAAAAGCCATTGGATAATTGAAGGCTTTGACATAAAAGAAGAAAAAAAGAAGATGTTTCTTGTCGATCATCTCATTAATGTCGAACCCTATACGACGAAAAATAGATTAAGTAAGAAAAAAATTTCAGAAAAACTAAGTAAGAAGGACGAAGCAATCAACCTTGTACTTGAACTTGGTCCAAAAGCGATTGCCCAGTTCAAAAAATACCATCCTATAAAAATTTCTATTTCCTATACAAATCCTTACCAATCCACAGCCATTCTAAAGACTTTTATCAATGTTAACAATCTCGATGAATTGATAGAAATAACGAATTGGCTACTTTTCTTAGGTAAGGATATCAAAATCAGGGAAGTGCCTGAAGAAGTGTTAGAAGGTTTAAAAGAGAGATTATGTTTATACTGCCCATAAGCAGTGACCAGTTACACTCAAAATAATATTGAGTTTGACTAGATACCAGTTACCCCTATTTAAATACCTAGTAAAAACATTTTATTCGTTACCGCTACTTTAAACGCTCTTCTAAGAATAACGCCAACACAAAAAAAGACATGAACTAATCTTTGTTCATGTCTTTTTTATTAGATTTTAACCCTCACTAAATTACTTGTTTAATATTCTAATGTGGATTTATCTTATCCATAATCTCTTTCATTCTTTTTTCAAATCCCACTATTTTAGCACTTGAACTAACAATAGCGAATTAGAATAATGACTTAATACTTGCTAGGACAGTAAGTATACCTACAATAATGACAAATACATTGCTCATTTTCCCTCTGTATTTAGCCAGTACTGGTACTTTACGAATCGCATACATTGGTAATAGACATAAGATCGCAGCAACTAACGGACCGCTAAGGGCATCAATGATTCCAAGAATACTTGGATTTGCATAAGCAACATACCAACATGTTAATACGACAAAAGCAAGAATCATTGTCTTAACTGTTTTTTCTTCGATAGCTTTTCCGCGTGTTTTACCAAACTTGATAATTACGTCACGCATTACCTCATATGCCCCTATATAATGGCCAAGGAAAGACTTAGTTATAGCCACAAAAGCAATGATAGGAGCTGCAATAGTGATTACTGGTGAATTAAGCTCATTAGCAAGATACGATAGAATTGATAAGTTTTGTTCTTTAGCCATCATAAGATCTTTTGGAGTTAAACTCAGTGCACTACTCCAAACAAAGAACATAACTACTACGAATGTCATAATATAACAAACTTTTTGTATTTGAGCACATTTGGCATCAGTAGCTTCTATTCCATAGGTAGCTCTCTGTTTTATAACAAATGACGAAATCAGAGGAGAATGATTAAATGAGAATACTATGATTGGTAGTATCATCAATATCACTCCAAAATACCCTGTCCCTGTTGAAGCAGTAGAAACACTTGAAAAACTGAGCATTGACGTATTCCACTGTGGAATTAAAGATATTGAGATAAAAAGTAAAGACACGATAAAAGGATATACTAGCATGCTCATTATCTTTACAATGATATCTTGACCAAAATTTAGTATAGCTATAAGGCCGAGCACTAATACAAGAGATAAAATGGCCCTTGGAGGCTCCGGCATGTGCAATTGATGCACGATAAAACTACTTGCAGTATTTGTAAGTGCAACCGAATACATCAGCACGATCGTATAAATTGAAACGAAATATACTATGTTAAAAATGATACTTGCCTTATTTCCAAAATACTCTCTTATTGTACCTGTGATCCCCTCATCAGCAGAATTAGAAGCGTATATCATTTTAGCAAGTGCCCTATGTGAGTAATACATAACAGGAAATGCAAGTATCGTAATTAACAGTAATGATAATAAACCACCTGAACCTGCATTAATAGGTAAAAAGAGTACTCCTGCTCCAATTGCTGTTCCAAAAAGGCTCAATGCCCAGGTAGTATCTTGTTTATGCCACTTTTTAGGATCTAGATATTCCTCATTTTTCACTGCAGTATTTTCAGCTTGAAATTCTATTTTTTTTGCAGTATTCCCATTCATATAACAAATCCCCCTTGTATCCTATTCTTACGTCTCTTTTTAGGCTTAAGAATATAGACCATTCTTAAAAATGAATCGCTTACTTGATGCACTATATTGTAAACGATTCCACCTAAAGCTGTCTCTCTTAATGTGCGAGGCATTTATCCTCCAACCCTATACTTCGTCAGCATTGATGATATTGTTTACACCAGCTAATACGATGTCCGCTGCTACTAAACTATTTTGAAGAAATTCTCCTTCTGGTCACACACCTTTCTGCAATTAATCGTTTCAGTCTGTCCAATTTTAAAATGTTTGATATTTTCTCCGTAGGTAATCGGTTACCTCTCGACGCCCTCATTATAACGTTTATATTTGCGAGTCTAATTTTTTTTTATTTTTAGAAAGACAGAATAAACAGAATTATGAATAGATAATAAATTACAATTGGCATGTAGCAATTGTGTCTATTTTTTGAAGCTGTATTAGTTAGCAAAAAGGAGAAAATAATACAGATATCCTTTTTGTTAAAACGTTGACTATATTGGGAACTCATTATAAAGATAGTTATATTCCCTTTTGCTGAAACATCTTATTTTAGACGCGAAAACTGTTATAATAAATACTCATTGTAGATGTAAAGGAA
>NZ_JBFPJI010000011.1:0-42278 GCF_040838205.1 Bacillus sp. S4 | reverse complement strand
ATAGAATAGCGATTAAAGCGTTTTGCCAAAAGGTTAGATGATAAATGAGATAAGGTTGTTTTTTGAAATAGACATTTAAAAATACAGCTGAACAAAATGGAGTAGCAAATGCAAATCCAAATAGAATCCTTCTTTTCCAATTCATCTTTTGATCAAAGGAATAGCGCTTTAATAAATATAAAATGAAAAGTATGCCTAGTATAATAAGTGAAACGAACAAAGTGGTTCCAGGGATGCTAAAAGCTGGGCTTAATTGTTCGATATTCTTCCCGAAGATTAAAATGAAAGTCGAAACAAGTGCATCTATTCCAAACTGTATAGCAAGAAGTAAGCTAATAATAAAACCGATTAAAGAAGTTTTTTCTAGCTTTGTTTGGGTTGGTAAAGCTGATATAAGTTCATCACAGTAAGATCGTAAATCATTTCCGAAAATATCATAAGCATTTTTATTTTCTGCTTGTGCTTCGATGAGATGATCTAATATTTCTAATAAAAGTTCTTCTACTTGATGTTCGGGTACGTTAGATAACCGAAGATATACTAACATATCACCGTAAGTAGCTTCGTTTTCAGGTGTTAGAAATTCGCGTTTTTTATTGTTCAATTCAACCATGTCTTGCGCCTTCATCCCTATCACTCCCCTTGTAATAAGTTATTTACCGTCGTTGAAACCATTCCCCAACTTTTTTTAAATTCTTCAAGCTGTTCTAATCCTTTATCGGTTACGTGATAATATTTTCGTTTTGGACCGAGTGAGGAAGCTTTTAATGTTCCTTCAATAAGTTTCTCTTTTTGCATGCGTAACAATAAAGGATAGATGCTTCCTTCACTTACGAATGTAAAGCCGTGTTTATTTAATTTTGTACTTAGTTCATATCCGTACACTTCTTCTTGTGAAATGATATATAGAATGCAACCTTCTAGTACACCTTTTAACATTTGGCTGTGCATGATTTCACCACCTTTTATCCAGGTAACTTGCCTTGCAAGGTAGCTGTTATCTAAATTATAACAGTCAGTAACTTGCAACGCAAGTTACTGAAGTGGAAAACTTTAATCTGTGTTAATTTTCATGTGCTTCCCATACTAACGAGAGGAGGGGAGCACATGAAACCATTTATGCCAAAACTCGTTTACTTTGAACCGAGGGCACTCGAATATCCGCTTGGAAAAGAGCTTTATGAGAAGTTTACGAAGATGGGATTAGAAATTCGTGAAACGACATCACACAATCAAATTAGAAATTTGCCAGGCGAAAATGAATTGCAAAAGTATCGTAATGCAAAAGCAACACTTGTCGTTGGGGTGAGGAAGACGTTAAAGTTCGATACATCAAAACCGTCAGCTGAATATGCAATTCCGCTTGCAACAGGGTGTATGGGACATTGTCATTATTGTTATTTGCAAACGACGCTTGGGAATAAACCTTACGTTCGCGTGTATGTGAATCTAGATGAAATATTTGAGAAGGCAAAGCAATATATGGATGAAAGGGCCCCTGAAATAACAAGATTTGAAGCGGCGTGTACATCAGACATCGTTGGAATTGATCATTTAACGCATGCATTAAAGCGGGCGATAGAGTTTATCGGAGAAAGTGAACATGGACGTTTACGTTTCGTTACGAAATATTCGCATGTTGATCATTTATTAGACGCAAAGCATAATGGGAAAACGCGTTTTCGATTTAGCATTAATTCACGTTATGTGATTAAAAATTTTGAACCGGGGACGTCGCTATTTGAAGAGCGAATTGAGGCTGCTCGTAAAGTAGCGGGGGCTAATTATCCGCTTGGCTTTATAGTTGCGCCAATTTATATGCATGAAGGGTGGGAAGAAGGATACCGAGAATTATTTGAGCGATTGTACAATGCGTTGAAAGATATGGTGATACCAAATTTAACGTTCGAATTAATTCAGCATCGCTTTACGAAACCGGCAAAAAAGGTCATTCAAGAGCGTTATCCAAATACAAAGCTTGAAATGGATGAAGAGAAGCGTAAATATAAATGGGGACGATACGGGATTGGGAAATATGTATATCAAAAGGATGATGCAGAAGTATTGGAAGAAACAATAAGAGGTTATATATATGAGTATTTTCCTGATGCAGAAATTCAATATTTTACATAAGGGGAATCTGTATTCTTTTTTTGTTTTATATATTTAGGCTCGTTTCCACCTTGTCACGTTATTCTTTCTGGTGTATCATTTTATTGATTGCTTCGTACGGAATAAGCAAAATGAAATTGGATGGAGGAAACCGATGCCTACCCCTAGTATGGAAGATTATATTGAACAAATTTATTTGTTGATTGATGAAAAGGGTTATGCCCGTGTATCTGATATTGCTGAAGCGCTTAGTGTACATCCATCCTCTGTAACAAAAATGGTGCAAAAATTAGACAAAGACGAATATCTAATTTATGAAAAATATAGAGGGCTTGTATTAACATCAAAAGGTAAAAAAATCGGAGAACGTCTCGTATATCGTCATGAATTGTTAGAACAGTTTATGCGCATTATCGGTGTGGATGAAAGCAAAATTTATAATGATGTAGAAGGAATTGAACATCATTTAAGTTGGGAATCAATTGACCGTATCGGTGATTTAGTACAATACTTTGAACAAGATGAAGTTCGAGTAGAAACACTTCGTGGTGTTCAAAAAGCAAATGAAGAGAAAAGTAATTAAGGGGAACGTGTGGCGTTTCCTTTTTTATTTCAATCGAAAAGGACGGGAGAATAATGAAAGCAATTATTTTTGATTTTGATGGATTAATTGTGGACACAGAAACAATATGGTTTCACTCTTTCAGAGATGCTGTTCGTGAATACGGCGGCGAGTTACCTTTAGAGGAATTTGCAAAATGTATTGGAACGACAGATGAAGTGCTTTATGCATATTTAAAAGAGCAATTAAAAGAAAAATTTAACGAGCATGCATTAAAGGGAAAAGTAACAACTTTACATAAAGAGAAAATGAAAATACCAAAAGCGCGTGACGGGGTAAAAGAATATTTAGAAGAAGCGAAAGAACTTGGATTGAAAATCGCATTAGCCTCTAGTTCATCTAGGGAGTGGGTCGTTCGTTTTTTAGAAGAGCTACAAATTAGAGATTGTTTTGAAGTGATTAAAACGAGAGAAGATGTAGAGAAGGTAAAACCAGATCCAGCTCTTTATAAAGTTACGATAGAAGAATTAGGAATTGAACCATCAGAAGCTGTTGTATTTGAAGATTCATTAAATGGATTGAAAGCAGCGGTGGCAGCAGGATTAAAGTGTGTCGTCGTGCCTAATGATGTGACAAGAAATTTGCAATTTGAAAACCATCACCTTCGTATCGAAAGTATGAAAGAGAAAAGTTTGAAAGAAGTGCTTCAACATATAAAGGGAAACTTTAATCAGTAGGGTTTTTCGCATCTTCCACTGATTATTAGCTCCGCACCAACCGGGGTAAAAAAAGACCGTATTTCCTAAAAGGAAGCACGGTCTTTCTTTTTGTTTTTTTTACCTTCAATGACAGTTAAATGAGATTGTTTTCTTTTTCTTTTCAACGATGGAGAATTACCCTTTTTCCCCTTGTCATCAGAAGCATTTCGTTTCAAGAAAGAATTGCTTAGGGGTGCTACATTTTGTTTCCCGTGTTTGCGGTTCGATTGTTTCGCTGCACGCTTATATGAGCTTTGCGAATTTGCAGAACCACTAGAGTTTGTAAACATTTTGTAGAGTAAGTAAAAGATACCGACGACAGCCAACATGATACCAATGTTTTTCAATACTAGCATTGGATTTGTAATAACAGATGAAACAAGGCCGAATATTGCTAATCCGATAATAAGCACAAATATAGCGAATGTAAACGAACGACCGTTCATAAGGGACACCTCCTAAAAACATATATTAAAATTAGTATATTAACGATGAGGAAAGGAGTTGAACACCATTTTTAAATAATTATTGTTTGTTTTCTAAACGTAATAATTCTTCAAACGATGCGATTGCAACTTCCGCTTGATCATCTGTTGGTTCTTTTGTTGTTAATAGTTGCAGCCATAATCCTGGATATCCAAGTACTCGCAAAACAGGGACATCTCGTAATCGATTGGTAAATTGTAATACTTCAAAAGAAATACCGAGAACAACTGGAATTAATAAAATTCGGTTTACTACCCTTGCCCAAAGCGGATCTGTAGGGACGAGGAAATAGACAAACATTCCAATAATGACCGTAAATATAATAAAGCTACTGCCACAGCGATAATGGAGGCGAGTTTGCTTTTGAACATTTTCTACAGTCAGTGGAAGATTATTCTCATAAGCATTGATTACTTTATGTTCCGCACCGTGGTACTGAAATACCCGCTTAATAAGTGGGGTTAAAGAAATGAAGTATATATAGCTCAATAATAGCATGAGCTTAATGACACTTTCGACAATGATTTGCCCTGTATGAGATGGGAAAATCGGTCTCGTTAATTCAGCTAAAAGTGCAGGAACTGCTGTGAAAATTACTTTACCGAATATGAACGATAAAACGCCAACTGCTGCAACTCCTAATACCATCGTTAATTTTGATTGTTCTTCTTTTTTATTTGCAAATTGTTCATCATCTTCGGGGTGGACATCAAATCGTTCTGAAGCAAAGTTTAAATGTTTCGCTCCATTCGCACTTGCATCCACAATAGCGGCAATACCTCGTAAAAATGGAATCTTCTTTAGTAGAGACAATGCTTTATTACGAACGCGTGGTAAACGATAAAATTCAATCGATTTATCTTTACGACGAACCGCTGTAACAGTATATTCTCTACCGCCAAACATAACTCCTTCTATGACTGCCTGCCCGCCATATATTTGTTTTGACTCTTCTGCCATGTTAACACCAACCTGTATTTGTTTCTCTCTTATGTAGAAAAAGAGGCAATTGTCATACTTGGTTCTGTCATCTTGAAATAAGACAATCACCGAGTTTCCTTTATTTTATCGACAAATACAGGTAGATGACAAGTGAAAATGTTACGAGAGTCGGACATTTCTTATTCTTTTTATAGACAAATTTTGCAGGATTTAAACATGCTTCAAAATAGTTTCGGGCATACTATTGAGCGGAGGTGTCAATGTGAATCAAGAACAATCAACAATAAGAAACTTTGTACAAATTGGTTTATTTGGTGGCTTATTTTGGGGAGGGATATGGTATTTCCTTCATATATTCTCATTTACAGAAGCTGGCCCTAACTATTTACTTTTACCGTTTGCATTTGGAGATTGGAAAGAAGGGGTTTGGGGAAATGTACTAGGTATCGTTTGTATGGGACTTCTTTCAATTTTAGTGGCATTTCTCTATAAAGCTCTTTTTAAAAAGTTTGAAGGAGTATTACCTGGCGTACTATACGGTTTGTTTTGGTGGGCATTATTATTTTTGGGGATGGGGCTAATGGCACCTGTTATTAAAAGTGCACTCCATTTACCGAAAGAAACAATTGTAACGACAATATGTATCTTTATATTATATGGTGTTTTTATTTCGTATTCTGTAGCATTCGAATCGAATAATACGAATAGAGGAGAAGGGGCCGAGAAGACAAACTATTCAAATAAGTGATTCCTATGTTAAAATGTCGTATAGACATTCTTTAATATTAAGGGGTTTTAAGAAAATGAAAAAGTTACTCCTCGTAAACGGTCCGAACCTAAATCGCCTTGGCGTTAGGGAAGTAAATGTATACGGAAAAGGAACGTTAGCGACGCTTGAAGCAGATATGAAACAAGAAGCAGAAAAAATGGGAGTGGAATTAGAATGTTTCCAATCGAATCATGAAGGTGCTCTTATTGACATCATTCATGAGGCTGAAGATATATATGAAGGGATCATTTTAAATCCTGGAGCATTTACGCATTATAGCTACGCGATTCGGGATGCTATCGCAAGCGTGTCGATTCCAGTTATTGAAGTACATATTTCTAACATTCACGGGCGTGAGTCGTTTCGTCATGAATCTGTGACAGCGGCTGTTTGTGCGGGACAAATTGTTGGATTTGGTTTTTATGGCTATAAGCTAGCGCTATTTGCATTAATGGAGAAATTGAGGGAGGCATAAAGTAATGGAAAAGATCGAGAGATTAAGAAGTGCGTTTGATGAGGCTGGTATTGACGGTATCGTATTAACGAATGAACATAGCCGTAGATATATGGCGAATTTCACAGGAACAGCTGGTGTTGTACTAATTTCAAAAGAGCGTGCTCTATTTATTACAGATTTCCGTTATGTAGAGCAAGCTAGTAAGCAAGCGGCTGGATACGAAATAGTGCAGCATGCAGGATTAATTCTTGATGAAGTTGCGAAACAAGTTAAAGAACTTGGAATTCAAAAGCTAGGCTTTGAGCAAGATACTCTTACATATAGCTCTTACGTAACGCATAATGAAGCGATCGAAGCTGAATTCATCCCAACTTCTGGGCTTGTAGAAAAGTTACGCTTGATAAAGACTGATTCAGAGATTAAGATATTAAAGGAAGCTGCACAGATTGCAGATGCTGCCTTTGAGCATATTCTATCATTCATTCGCCCGGGAGTATCTGAAATTGAAGTGTCAAATGAACTTGAATTTTTCATGAGAAAACAAGGAGCAACATCTTCTTCGTTTGATATTATCGTTGCTTCAGGTCTTCGTTCGGCATTACCGCACGGCGTGGCATCTGAAAAAGTGATAGAAAAAGGAGATTTCGTCACATTAGACTTCGGCGCTTATTACAAAGGATATTGCTCTGATATTACTCGTACGATTGCAGTCGGTGAACCATCTGATAAATTAAAAGAAATTTATAATATCGTTTTAGAAGCACAACTACGTGGTGTGAACGGTATTAAAGCTGGTTTAACGGGTCGTGAGGCTGATGCATTAACGCGTGATTACATAACGGAAAAAGGATATGGTGAATACTTCGGACACTCTACTGGTCATGGAATCGGTCTTGAAATCCATGAAGCACCAGGTTTAGCGTTCCGTTCTGATACAGTACTTGAACCAGGTATGGCTGTAACAGTAGAACCAGGTATTTATATTCCAGGTGTTGGCGGGGTACGTATTGAAGATGATATCATTGTAACAAGTGAAGGTAATGAAGTAATAACGAAATCACCAAAAGAACTTATTATTTTGTAATACACAGGAGGATTTTTTTACATGATTTCAGTAAACGATTTTCGTACAGGTTTAACAATTTCAGTGGACAATGCCCTTTGGCAAGTAATGGATTTCCAACACGTAAAGCCAGGTAAAGGTGCTGCATTCGTTCGCTCTAAACTACGTAACCTTCGCACAGGATCTGTTCAAGAGAAAACATTCCGTGCAGGTGAAAAAGTAGAAAAAGCACACATCGAAAACCGTCGTATGCAATACTTATACGCGAGCGGTGAGTCTCACGTATTTATGGATAACGAAACTTATGAGCAAATCGAACTTGGCGAAAACCAAATCGAGCGCGAATTAAAATTCTTAAAAGAAAACATGGGAGTATCTATTATGACATACCAAGATGAAGTACTTGGTGTTGAACTTCCGAACACAGTTGAATTAACAGTGTCAGAAACAGAGCCTGGTATTAAAGGTGACACAGCTTCTAACGTAACAAAACCAGCTAAATTAGAAACTGGTCTTGTTGTACAAGTACCAATCTTCATTAACGAAGGCGAAATGCTTATCATCAACACTGGTGAAGGTAAATACGTTTCTCGTGCATAGTAGAAAAGCACTCGTGATTATCACGAGTGCTTTTTTTTATCCCGTTATTTGCGGGCTAATAATCAGTGGGGGATGAACAACTCCCCCGCTGATTATAGTTTCACTTTATAGGAAATAGGGAAGATAGTAAATTGCGGTTATAACAAAACTAACTGTGACGAGTGAAAGGGTACCCATAATATATGGAGTCAAAACAATTTGAAACGGGCGTATTTCACCAGTTTCAATACCGGTAAAAGTTTTATTCGTTGCATGATCCATATTGTTATTTCTAAAGGTACTCATAATAATTAACCACGTAATTGCAAATATTGCTAGGCTGCCAAGGAAAAAGCTCTCCATAAATGACCAGCCGACCATTTTTGAAAAAAGATAAATAATAGCTAATTCTACTACAATTGTTAAACTAATTTTCAATCCCTTCATATTTTCCCCCCTCATTTTGTACTTTTAACCAATTTGAAAATTTTTCGCATGATACAACATGCAGTACGCAAGGTGATTTTACTTCTTTCTCCAAAGCAGCATGTACGTCTGGAAATTGTTTTTCCACATGTAATGAAATGTAAGGTAGTTTCTCTTGTGCTTTTAAAGAGCGAATGTTAGTCGTTTTAGCACCGGCAAATACGTATGTAAGTTGCAAGTCTAAAAAAGCGATTTTAAAGATCTCTTTTTTAGCAGCTTCGTTATATCCTCTTCCCCAATATTGATAGCTGAGCCAACTTCCAATATGTGAGTGCTTTTGTTCGTAATTAATATGTTTAAGTGTCGTGAGGCCAATTACTTCATTTTCCTCACTTACAATCACTCTTGATAAGGAGTGTTTTTTTCGTTCCTCTCCAATTGCAAAAAGAATGAACGCCTTTGTATCTTCCACTGATTCTACTTTTATCCCTAATGCATTTTTTACATGTGGATTGCTTGATAGCTCAAAAATCACATTTGCATATCGTAAATCGAGCGGTAATAAAGTAACTTGCTTCATCATCTATGCTCCTTTTCTATTAAATATACCATAAATCAATTGGAATATTCAGTTTTCGATCAAGTCGATAGAGAAAAATTATGTTTTTACTTCTGAAATAGACAACCTCTGCATATGGTTGTACAAATATATTCTTTTTCAGAATAAGGAAGTAGTAACTGTTATGGGAGAAGGTGGGAGAATGAAACAGTGGCTAGCGGCAATGGAAACATCCGTGCTTGTTATGGGGTTACTTCGGTTGTTTTCAGGAAGCGCGGAAATATTCGCCGCTTTGCTTATGCTTTACGTGAATGATGCAAAGAAAGCATTGTTTATAAATGGTATGTTGGCGTTTGTTGGACCGACCGTATTAATTTTAACAATGACAATTGGCATAGCGAGTGTAGCAAGTGAGATTTCTTTCTTGAAACTCTTTTTTCTAGCACTTGGAATTGGCTGCATTTTTATCGCGTTGTTGAAATAGTAAGTCGAGTATAGTGGGGAGAAGCTTATGAAAGAAGTATTAGAAGTTTTACCGAAAACGATGAAACAGTTAGTTGAAGGTTGTAAGCAATACGATACTCTAGAGGAAATTCGCGTTCGAATTGGAAGGCCACTAGAGTGTATTGCACATGGAGAAGTGTTTTTCTATGACTATATCGCTACAGCGGAAGATGCAATCCATTTATTGAATAAATTAAGTCAATTCTCAATTTATACGATGGAAGAGGAATTGAAACGTGGATATGTGACACTACGAGGAGGACATAGAATTGGCCTAGCTGGAAAAGTCATTACAGAAAAAAGTACAGTGAAAATGATTCGGGATGTCTCTTCTTTTAATATTCGTATTGCCCGTCAAAAAATAGGGATTGCTGAGCCGCTTCTGCCATATCTTTATGAATCGCGATGGTTAAACACGATGGTAATCGGCCCACCGCAAACGGGGAAAACAACACTTTTAAGAGATGTAGCACGCTGTATGAGTCAAGGTGTAAGTGCTTCGAAAATTCCTTCATGTAAAGTGGGGATTGTTGATGAACGATCAGAAATTGCGGGCTGTGTGAAAGGAATCCCGCAATATGACTTTGGCGTGCGAGTAGATGTATTAGACGCTTGTCCAAAAGCTGAAGGAATGATGATGATGATTCGTTCTATGAGCCCAGACATATTAATCGTAGATGAAATTGGACGTAAAGAAGATAGTGAAGCGATTATGGAGGCGGTACATGCAGGTGTTCAGCTTTTTATAAGTGCACATGGATTTTCTTATGATGATGTTGTGAAACGTCCATCGTTACAGGCGGTGCTGGAACTTGGTGTATTTGATAGGTTTGTGGAATTATCAAAAGCGAGAGGGCCAGGAACGGTTATGCAAGTGAAAGATAAATATGGAAAATCAGTATTACCTCATAGAAAGGCTCAAGGCGTATGGTGAAAATATTTGGTGCGGTATTAATAGTTGCTGTTAGCACTTTTTTCGGATTTTCATACGCTAAAAGGTACAGTGAGAGACCGCGGCAACTTAGGTTATTGAAGGCAGCATTGCAATCATTAGAAGCTGAAATTATGTATGGACACACGCCGTTATCTGAGGCTGCAGAGCGTTTAGTCAAACAAATGCCGAAGCCGTTAAATTGGATATTTCAAAGCTTTTCGAAACGGCTAGAGGACGGGGAGCAAACAGTTAGAGAAGCTTGGATTGATAGTTTGAAGGAGAACTGGACGTTAACGGCGTTTAAACAAACCGAGTATGAAATACTGCAACAATTTGGTGAAACACTTGGACAACATGATCGTGAATCACAGCAAAAACATATTCGCTTATGTATTACACATTTGGAGAGAGAAGAAGGAGAAGCGAAAGCATTACAACTACAATATGAAAAAATGATAAAGAGTTTAGGAGTACTAGCAGGGCTACTTATCGTAATTTTACTGCTATAGGGGGGAGAAAGGCGATGTCCATTGATGTTGGATTAATATTTCAAATCGCCGGAATCGGCATTGTTTTAGCTTTCATTCATACTGTACTAAAAGAATTAAAGCGAGAGGATATTGCAAATTGGGTTATCCTTGTCGGTTTTGTCGTTATTTTGTTTCATGTTGCATTTTTAATTAATACTCTATTCGACAAGATTAAAAGTGTCTTTCTCTTCCAGTAAAGGAGGCGGTTCGAATCGAAATTATACAAATTGTCGGATTAGGCCTCGTTGCTACATTTTTAGCTGCTGTTTTAAATCAGCATAAGTCTAGTATTACATCGTTATTTATTGTGTTCATTGGTAGCATGATGTTTCTTCTCTTAATCGATCAAATTCATTCTATTTTACAAATGATTGAGAGAGTGGCGAGTGAAGCGAAGGTTAGCAACGTATATGTAGAAACGTTATTGAAAATTATAGGGATTGCTTATATCGCTGAGTTTGGTGCGCAAATTACAAAGGATGCTGGTCAAGGTGCAATCGCTTCGAAAATTGAATTAGCTGGGAAAATCTTAATTCTCGTCATGGCAATTCCTATTTTGACGGTTGTAATTGAAACAATTCTCGGTTTTTTACCTACGGGATAAGGGGGAGTGAATGTTGAGGAAGTTTGGAGCTAAGCTATTATTTGCTTGCTTCCTTTTCTTTTCTTTACCGATTGTTGTACAAGCTTCTCCTATAGAAACAAACGTCGTTGATCAACAATTGGATAAGCTCGGAATTGAAGATGTGAAGCAATTTTGGGACGGGCTTGTTACAAAGTATGGAGGCTATTTACCAGAGAGTCAAAAAGGAAGCTTTATGGAGTTTGTAAAGGGAGAAAAAGAGTTCTCCATAAAAGAGTGGATGATAGGTCTACTAAAATATTTATTTCATGAGCTTGTTGCAAATGGAAAGTTACTTGGAACGCTCATTATGCTCACGATTTTCAGTGCATTGTTGCAATCGTTGCAATCTGCTTTTTCAAAGAGTAGCGTGAGTAAAATCGCTGATGCAGTCGTATACATGGTACTTATTATTTTCGCTTTAAATAGTTTTTATGTCGTTATGACATATGCAAGAGAGACGATACAAACAATGGTAGATTTTATACTAGCGTTATTACCAATTTTACTTGCACTCGTAGCAACAGGCGGCGGTGTTGTTTCTGTATCATTTTTTCATCCAATCATCATTTTCTTAATGAATACGAGTGGGCTTCTTATGAACTATATCGTTCTACCACTTTTATTACTTGCAACTATATTAAGTATTGTAAGCACGATGAGTGATCAATATAAAGTTACGAAATTGTCCAAGCTTTTGCAAAACGTTAGTGTTGGGATTATTGGTATCTTTTTGACGGTTTTTTTAGGCGTATTATCTGTACAGGGAACAGCGTCAGCCGTTGCTGATGGTATAGCTGTGAAAACGGCTAAATTTGTAACAGGAAACTTCATTCCTGTAGTAGGAAGGATGTTTACTGAGGCGGCGGATACTGTTATTAGTGCATCTGGATTATTAAAAAACACAGTCGGAATTATCGGGCTCGTTATTTTATGCTTAATTGTCGCTTTCCCAGCGATTCAAATTTTTTGTATCGCGTTTATTTATAAATTCGCAGCAGCAGTATTGCAACCAGTAGGCGGAGGAGCAATTATTCAATGTTTAGATATCATTGGACGAAGTATCATTTACGTATTTGCTTGCTTAGCTATCGTATCATTTATGTTCTTTTTAAGTATCACAATTATTATTGCTGCCGGGAACATTACTCTCATGATGCGGTAGGAGGTGAAGAGTATGCAATTTGTTACAGAGTGGATTAGAAATATTATCGTTTTTTTACTCTTAGCGACAATGCTTCATCTTATTCTTCCAAATTCAAATTTGCAAAAGTACGTTAAATTCGTTGTAAGTCTATTGTTAGTCGTATTAATTTTAACGCCTCTATTTAAGTTGTTACAAACAGATGTAAATGAAGTTATCGCAAATTTCAATGAAGAGAAGTACGTAGCAGACGGATCTGTAAAAAATTCGATAGATTCGAAGAAAAAAGAAATACAAGCTCTAACACGTGCATATAGTTTAGAAGAGATGGCTACCAAAATGAAAAAAGACGTAGGAAAAGAGTTTGAGAAAAAGTATGGTATGACAGTCTCTGAAATACAAATAGTTGCAGTGGAACATGCAGAAGAAGTAAAGTCAGCGAAAGATATTCAATCTGTTGTTGTGACGTTGAAAGAAAAAGAACGTAGTAAAAATGATGCAATCGAAACAGTAAAGCCCATTGAAATTAATATGAAAGAACCTCCAAAAAAAATAGAAGAAACGAATGTAGAAATGAAAGATTTCTTTTCAAGCAGGTGGCAACTAGAGGATAAACAAATCCAAGTTCAGATGGAAGGGAGGACAGGTAGCGTAAATGGACAATAAAGATAAAAATTCGAGGTTCTCATTTTTTCGAAACCTATTAAATGGGGATGGAAAAGAAAGTAATGAGAAGGGGAAAAAGGTAACACCTAAGTTTTTGCTTGTCCTACTCATACTTGGGATTGCGCTTATGTTTTCTAGTAATTACTTATCACCTAAAAAAGAAGAAGTGCCTGTGTTTAACGAAAAGACAAGTCAAAGCCAAGATAAAGATGTACCAACTTTCGGTCAAAAAAACAATGATAATATGTCAAATGTAGAAAAATACGAAAAAGCGTATGAACAAGAATTGAAAGCTTCTTTAGAAGAGATAGCCGGAGTAAAAGATGTAACTATTAAAGTGAACTTAGATTCATCTGAAGAAAAAATACTCGAGAAAAATACAGTAAAACGTTCACAAACGACAGGTGAAACTGATAAAGCAGGCGGGAAAAGGGAAGTAGAAGACGAGTCTCTTGATGAAAAGACAGTCATTATACGTGAAGGTGATAAAGAAACTCCAATTGTTTTGCGAACAGAGAAACCGAAAGTACGGGGTGTTCTGGTCGTAGCAAAGGGAGTGGATAATATACAAATAAAAGCAATGGTAAAAGAAGCTGTGACGCGATTATTAGATGTACCAGCTCATCGCGTTTCAGTATCACCGAAAAATTGATAGGGAGGAAATAAAGTGTTAAAAAAACAAACGGTTTGGCTATTAACGATGTTAAGTTTAGTGGTTGTACTATCTGTTTATTACGTAACAACTCCTGATAAAATGAATACAGCAGCACCGGCAACGGGTGAAAAGATGGGACAAGAAAAGCAAGGTGTTGATAAAGCAGTTACAAAAGAAACAACGAAAGAAACTACAAATAAAGAGACAACAAAAGAAAATACAAGCAAGGAAACTACAAATAAAGAAACAGACAAAAAAGAGAATGACAAAAAAGAAACAAGTAAAAAAGAGGCTAGCGTAACAGTTCAATCAAGCGATGAGAATTTTACAGCGCTACGTATGCAAATGGAAGATCAGCGTAGTGTAGAGAAAGAAAAGTTACAAAATGTAATGAAGTCATCAAAATCTTCAGCAGAAGAAAAGAGTAAAGCGAAAGATAATCTTGATGCCATCACTACGATGGAAACGAAGCAACAATTACTTGAGACAGTGATTAAATCTCAAGGCGGATATAAGGATGCTCTTGTAAGAGCTGATGGAACGGACATTAAAGTAACAGTTAAATCGGCAAAGCATTCACAAAAAGAAGCGAATAAAATTATTCAGCTTGTAAGAAGTGAAGGTGGTCCAAAAGATGTAGGTGTGAAATTTGATCCATCAGTAAAATAAATTGAAATTATAATAGGTGTTGCTGCTTCAAATTAGATAAAAGAATAATAGAAAAAAGCTATCGTTTTCGATAGCTTTTTTCTATTTCATCTTTGCAGTTGTATTTAGTATTTTCAATTGGAAACGGGGAAATACGCTGTGAGTAAAAGATTAATGGTTCGTGATGATGGTGATTAGTTTTTCCAGATTTGACGTGAATGAAGAGGACCAATGTCCAAATCACTACGGCAGGCAAGAACAGGATGAGCCATATCATATGTCCGCACCTCACTACAATAAATTTTCTACACTTTGAACATACTATTCTTTTATGAAGGAAGAATGAACGGCACGTAAACAAAAAAATAATATTTGGTAAAAATATGTTTTTTTACCGTAGATAAAATGAAGAATGTTGAGGGAATTACGTTTTTATACTGTACAGTTTTGAAAAAGTAAAGAATGTTTTTTAGGAAGTGGTCTTGCCAATTTTGTGTGAAACTTGGTATTATTACTAGGTAATAATTTTTTGGTGGAATAATATTTTTACAGGAGTTTCGATTTATAATAAAGAAATATAAATTGGAATGTTTAAAAAATTTAGCGTAAGATGGGAATAGTAAATATTTCTATTAGTAAATGTCATAGGAATAAATTTTCTAATAGAATACATCGTATTTTTACAGTAAATCAATTTGATGCCAATCTGTAAAAACGGGACAAACAAGAGTATGGGAGTGGATTTTACATGTTTAAAATTCAAGAAGTTCGTGAATTAATTAAATTAATTGATAGCTCTAATATTGATGAATTTGAATACAAAAAAGACGGTACAACAATCAAAATGAAAAAACGTGGTAATGAAGTTGTTGCTGTGCAAGCACCGGTAACGAAACAGGTAGTACAACCAGCAGCATCTGTTGAAGTAGAAACAACAGTAGCGGCAGCGCAAGTAGAAGTGCAAAAACAAGAAGAAGAGAAAGCTGTTCAAAATGAAAACCTACATAAAATCACATCACCGATGGTAGGGACATTTTATTCCTCTTCTTCGCCTGATACACCTCAATATGTAAGTGTTGGGGACAGAGTATCGAAAGATTCTATCGTATGTATTGTTGAAGCTATGAAATTATTTAACGAAATTGACGCAGATGTAGAGGGCGAAATTGTTGAAATTCTTGTTAATAACGGACAGCTTGTTGAGTATGGACAACCGCTATTTCTTGTAAAAGCGTAATAAGGGAGTCTTTGTGATGATAAAAAAAGTATTAATAGCCAATCGTGGAGAAATTGCTGTACGAATTATTCGCGCTTGTAAAGAAATGGATATTGAAACAGTTGCAATTTATTCTGAAGCAGACAAAGAGTCACTTCATGTGCAAATTGCAGATGAAGCGTATTGTGTTGGACCAACGATTTCGAAAGAAAGCTATTTAAATTTGACGAACATTATTAGCGTTGCAAAATTGACAGGTTGTGATGCAATTCATCCGGGATACGGATTTTTAGCAGAGAATGCAGATTTTGCAGAATTATGCCGTGAGTGTAACTTGATTTTTATCGGTCCAAGCCCGGAAGCTATTTCAAAGATGGGCACAAAAGACGTTGCACGTGATACAATGAAAGAAGCAGGGGTTCCGATTGTACCAGGTTCACAAGGGATTATTAAAAATACCGAAGAAGCGATCGAGCTTGCTAATCAAATTGGATATCCAGTTATTATTAAAGCGACTGCAGGTGGTGGCGGAAAAGGTATTCGTGTTGCGCGCCATGAAGAAGAGCTTGTAAAAGGAATTCAAATTACACAGCAAGAAGCCAGTACCGCTTTTGGGAACCCTGGTGTATACTTAGAGAAGTACGTTGAAGATTTCCGCCATGTTGAGATTCAAATAATGGCAGATACACATGGAAATGCCATTCATTTAGGAGAGCGTGATTGTACAATTCAGCGCCGTCTGCAAAAACTATTAGAAGAAAGTCCATCACCTGCACTTGATGAGAATATTCGCAAGCAAATGGGTGACGCAGCAGTTAAAGCGGCGGTAGCGGTTGATTATACAGGTGCTGGTACGGTTGAGTTTATTTATGAATATAAAACGAAAAGCTTTTATTTCATGGAGATGAATACGAGAATCCAAGTTGAACATCCAGTTACTGAAATGGTAACAGGGATGGATTTAATTAAAGAACAAATTCTTGTTGCTTCTGGAGAAAAGTTATCGTTACAGCAAGAAGAAGTACAATTTAATGGTTGGGCAATGGAATGTCGAATTAATGCGGAAAACCCTGCCAAAAAATTTATGCCATCTCCAGGTAGAGTAGAAATGTACTTACCACCAGGCGGATTTGGTATTCGCGTCGATTCAGCTGTATATCCGGGATATTCAATACCACCTTTCTATGATTCGATGGTTGCTAAATTAATTGTTCACGGAAAAACACGTGAAGAGGCAATTGCAAAAATGAAGCGAGCGCTCAGTGAGTTTGTCATTGAAGGCGTACATACAACAATCCCGTTCCATTTGCAATTGTTAGATCATCCTGATTTTGTAAAAGGTGAGTTTAACACGAAATTTTTGGAAGAGCATGAACTTGTGACGCAGTGATACATTAAAGGAGGTTTTTTTCATGGCTGAACATATGTTAGATATGGGTCAAGATACAACTCTTGGAAAAGTAGAAATTGCACCAGAAGTAATCGAAGTAATTGCAGGTATTGCAGCTGCTGAAGTAGAAGGTGTAGCGGCAATGCGTGGTAATTTTGCTACAGATGTTGTTGAGAAGTTAGGTAAGAAAAATCATGGTAAAGGTGTAAAGGTTGAATTAGCAAACGAAGATATTATTGTTGACCTTTATGTTGTGATGTATTTTGGTGTAGCAATTCCGGTTGTTGCACAAAAAATTCAAGACAATATTCGCCAAGCACTCTTTACAATGACAGGACTTGAGCCAAAAGAAGTGAACGTTCACATCGTTGGCGTAACATTCGAAACACAAAAAACAGAAATCGAACCAGTGTAAGAGTGAAAAAAGGTGCCTAGTAAAATAGGCATCTTTTTTATCGTTTCATTTCTTCACAAATTAAAACCCTCAAATTATTATACTATTTTAAAAAATAAGAAATATAAAACGGGATGTTTCATTTTTCCAAAAAACGTACATTGTGATAAGATATGGAACTTGAAGTTAATCTTTTTATTATTTTTCAGCCTTGTACCCCGTGTGTGAAACGATAAATTGTGTTATTATCATTGTATTATAAGGTTGGAAAATCAATGAAAACTGCAAGAGTAAGTGAATTGACGGCTTATAAATTATAATAATATAACAAAACATAAGGAAAGACTTGAAGTATAAAGGAGAGTTACAATGAAACGTAGGACGGCTAGAGAAAGAGCAATGCAAGCATTATACCAAATGGATATTACAGGTGAATTAGAACCGAAAGTAGCGGTGGAAAATACGCTAGATGAAGGCGAAGAAACAAATGAGTTTCTAGAATCACTTGTTGTAGGATTTGTAGACAACAAAGAAGAGATTGACGCAGCAATTCGTCAAAATTTAAAAAAGTGGAAGCTTGAGCGTATTAGTATTGTTGATCGCAGTATTTTACGTGTAGCTGTGTGTGAGATGAAATACATGGAAGAAATTCCGCACAATGTAACAATTAACGAAGCAATTGAAATCGCGAAAACATTTGGGGATGAGGAATCTCGTCGTTTTATTAACGGCGTTTTATCTAATATAAAAGATACACTGTAATTTCTTTAAGGGGGAAACTTAAAATGGTAGCAGTAATCATCAAAGGAAATGAAGTTGCGGAGAAAAAACGAGCACAATTAAAAGAAGAAGTTGTGAAGTTAAAAGAGCAAGGGATTGTACCAGGATTAGCAGTTATTTTAATTGGAGAAGATCCAGCATCTCGTTCTTATGTAAAAGGAAAAGAAAAAGGCTGTGAGCAAGTAGGAATCTATTCAGAGCTAATTGAACTTCCTGAAACGATTACCGAGGAGCGTTTGCTTGCTGAAATCGATCGCTTAAATGGAGACGACCGCATTAATGGCATATTGGTACAATTGCCTTTACCAAAACATATTGAAGAAAAAGCTATCATTGAAAGAATTTCACCGGAAAAGGATGTAGATGGATTTCACCCAATCAGCGTAGGACGTATGATGACGGGACAAGACACATTCCTTCCATGTACACCGCATGGCATTTTAGAATTAGTAAAAGAAACGAATCTTGATATTTCTGGAAAGCATGTTGTTGTAATTGGAAGAAGTAATATTGTTGGTAAACCAGTGGGGCAACTGTTTTTAAATGAAAATGCAACTGTCACATATTGTCATTCTAAGACGCAAAATATAGAAGAATTATCGAAGTTAGCTGATATTTTAATCGTAGCCGTTGGACGACCGAAAATGGTAACAGCTGACTATATTAAAGAAGGTGCGGTTGTAATTGATGTTGGTGTTAACCGTTTAGAAACAGGCAAACTTTGTGGTGATGTTGATTTTGACAATGTATTAGACGTTGCAGGTTACATTACGCCTGTGCCAAAAGGAGTCGGCCCAATGACTATTACAATGCTTCTTCACAACACTGTGGAGTCTGCAAAGCGTGCAGGAGTTGTTTGTCAATAATTTGAATCGGCTATGAGGAGAGAGCAATGGAGAAACAATATTTAACCGTTACAGCATTAACACGCTATATTAAAACAAAAATAGAGTATGATCCGCATTTACAGTCTGTTTGGTTAAAAGGAGAAATTTCCAACTTTAAATATCATAGTCGTGGTCATATGTATTTTACATTGAAAGATGAAAATGCAAGAATTGCAGCGGTTATGTTTGCGGGTCATAATCGTAACATTAAATTCAGACCGGAAAATGGAATGAAAGTACTTGTAAAAGGAAAGATTTCTGTTTACGAGGCGAGTGGTTCTTATCAAATTTATATTCAAGACATGCAGCCTGATGGAGTTGGAAATCTTCATTTAGCTTATGAACAATTAAAAGTCCGATTAGAAGAAGAAGGGCTGTTTTCTCAAGTTTATAAGCGTCCAATCCCTGCATATGCAAAAACAATCGGTGTTATAACGTCGCCAACAGGAGCAGCAATTCGCGATATTATAACAACAATTAAACGTCGTTATCCAATTGGAAATGTTATTGTGTTTCCTGTACTTGTACAAGGGGAGTCAGCGGCTCCCTCAATTGTACAAGCAATTCGTACAGCGAATGAAATGGGAGATATTGATGTTTTAATTGTTGGACGTGGTGGAGGCTCTATTGAAGAATTATGGGCCTTTAATGAGGAAGTAGTTGCAAGAGCAATTTTTACAAGTGAGATTCCGATTATTTCAGCTGTAGGTCATGAAACGGATTTTACAATCGCAGATTTTGTCGCGGATTTACGTGCACCAACACCGACTGCAGCAGCTGAGCTGGCGGTACCTAACATTATAGAGTTACAAGAAAAGGTATTACAAAGAACTCTGAGATTGCAAAGAGCAATGAGAGAGAGAGTACATAAAAAAGAAGAAAAACTGCAAGTGTTACAAAAATCTTATGCGTTCCGTTATCCAAGGCAAGTGTATGAGCAAAAAGAAGAGCAGCTAGACAGAGCTCTTGAACAACTTGTTTTAGCGAAAGAGCGTTATATAGATAAAAAAGTAAATCAATTAAAGCAACTTTCATTTTATTTAGAAAAGCACCACCCATCTCAAAAAATTATACAAACGAAAACGGCAATTGAAACGTTGCAAAAGCAGTTGCAACGTGAAATGCAAACGTTACTTCAAACGAAGGAGTTCGTATTTGTGAGAGCGGCTCAAAAGCTTGAAGTATTAAGCCCGCTTAAAGTAATGATGAGAGGGTACGGGCTTGTATACGATGAAGAGAAACAAGTATTAAAAAGCGTGAAAGATGTTAGCCTTGGAGATGCTGTTTCGGTTCAATTACAAGATGGAATACTAGATTGTAGCGTATCAAGCATAGAGGAGCGTGAATTGAATAATGGAAAATAAGTTAAGCTTTGAAGAAGCAATTTCGCAGCTTGAGCATCTCGTTTCTAAGCTTGAACAAGGTGATGTACCTTTAGAGGAAGCGATTTCTTATTTTAAAGAAGGCATGGAATTATCTAAGCTTTGTGATGAGAAATTGAAAGATGTACAAGAACAAATGGCAGTTATCCTTGGAGAAGATGGAGAGCTTAAACCGTTTACTGCTTTAGGAGATGAAGCATAGTGACACATATAGCTTTTGATGCTTTTTTGAAAGAGAGTAAAACTTTCGTAGAAGAAAATCTTGTAAGCTATGCAAATGAATTACAATGTCCAAATGTGCTTCGTGAAGCGATGGCATATTCTTTGGAAGCGGGTGGGAAACGTCTCCGCCCGTTACTTTTATTTGCAACGTTACAAGCGTTTGGAAAAGAAAGAAATCTTGGAGTGGGTGCAGCTTGTGCCCTTGAAATGATTCATACATATTCGTTAATTCATGATGATTTACCTTGTATGGATGATGATGATCTAAGACGAGGAAAGCCTACCAATCATAAAGTATTTGGTGAAGCAATGGCAGTTTTAGCAGGAGATGGTTTGTTGACATATGCTTTTCAAGTTATTATGGCATATGGGCAAAAAGAAATCTCTGCTGAAAAAAAAGTAAGACTTGTACTTGAGCTTGCGAAAGCAGCAGGACCTGAAGGAATGGTTGCTGGACAAGTGGCAGATATGGAAGCTGAAGGAAAACGACTTACAATTAATGAATTAGAGTACATCCATAAGCATAAGACAGGTAAACTGCTTGAGTTTGCTGTACTTGCAGGAGCGATACTTTCTGATGCTACAGAAGAGCAAGAAGAGAAGTTACTTGCATTTGCGAAATATATCGGTCTAGCTTTCCAAATTAGAGATGATATTTTGGATGTAGAAGGAACAGAAGAAGAGATTGGAAAACCGATTGGTAGTGATGCTTCCAATGAAAAGAGCACATATACGACGTTATTTACTGTAGATAGAGCAAAATCTATTTTAGAGGAGAAAATTGCAAAAGCAAAAGACTCTATTAGCTCCTTACAATTACAAGATGAATATTTACTATCTATTTGTGATTTAATCGCAAAACGTAATAACTAATATAACAGCGTTTCCATTTGTTGAGTCATTCATCATTTTATGATATAAATGTAGGAAAAGGTTTTTCTTTTCTTGTTATTGGCAAAAATATATGTAGATTACATTGCCGTTATCACTTCGTGTTAGCGGCTATTTTTTTCATCACGTAAAGAAATATGATGTATAATATGATAAGTGAAAAAATGGAAGTGTTTTCTGAAAGCAGGACAAGATAAGAAGAATAGAAAAGATAATTTCTTGTGTTGTGTAAATGTTTCTTATAATATTTGACATGTTGACAGATTATGAAATGAAAGTGAGTGATCCATGTGGATCTAACGCAAATTCAAAACCCTAGTTTTTTGAAAGATATGTCTATCAGTGAACTAGAGGGGTTGAGTGAGGATATTCGTAAGTTTTTAATTGAAGAGCTCTCTCAAACAGGTGGACATATTGCACCTAATTTAGGTGTAGTAGAACTCACACTTGCTCTGCATAAATTATTTGATAGTCCGAAAGATAAATTTTTATGGGACGTAGGACATCAATCCTATGTACATAAAATTTTAACAGGGCGTGCGAAAGAATTCGGCACATTAAGGCAGTACCAAGGTCTATGTGGTTTTCCAAAACGCTGCGAGAGTGAGCATGATGTTTGGGAAACTGGTCATAGTTCCACGTCGTTATCTGCTGCAATGGGAATGGCCCTAGCACGTGATTTAAAGAAAACGGAAGAATACGTTATACCAATCATTGGGGATGGTGCATTAACAGGCGGAATGGCTTTAGAGGCATTGAACCATATTGGACATGAAAAAACGGACATGATTGTTATTTTGAATGACAATGAAATGTCAATTGCACCAAACGTCGGTGCACTTCATAATGTACTTGGTCGTTTACGTACCGCAGGGAAGTACCATTGGGTAAAAGATGAACTAGAGTATATATTGAAGAAAATCCCAGCAGTCGGCGGGAAAGTTGCTGCGACAGCAGAGAAAATAAAAGATAGTCTAAAATATTTACTAGTATCAGGCGTCTTTTTTGAAGAATTAGGCTTTACATATTTAGGGCCGGTCGATGGGCATGATTATGAAAAGTTATTCGAAACGTTGCAATATGCAAAGAAAACAAAAGGCCCAGTACTTGTTCATGTTATTACGAAAAAAGGAAAAGGTTATAAACCAGCTGAGAGTGACGTTATTGGAACTTGGCATGGAACAGGACCGTACAAAATTGAGTCAGGTGACTTCGTTAAACCGAAGGAAGTTGCACCAGCATGGAGTGCTGTTGTTAGTGAAACAGTGCTTAAGCTAGCGAGAACGGATGAACGTATCGTTGCAATTACGCCTGCAATGCCTGTTGGATCGAAACTTGAGAAATTCCAAAAAGAATTTCCGAATCGTATGATTGATGTAGGTATTGCAGAGCAGCATGCTACAACAATGGCGGCTGGTATGGCAACGCAAGGAATGAAGCCATTCTTAGCAATTTATTCAACGTTTTTACAAAGAGCATATGACCAAGTTGTTCATGATATTTGTCGCCAAAATTTAAATGTTTTCATTGGAATAGATCGTTCTGGATTAGTTGGAGCAGACGGTGAAACGCATCAAGGTGTATTTGACATCTCGTTTTTACGTCATTTGCCGAATATGGTACTTATGATGCCGAAAGATGAAAATGAAGGACAACATTTAGTATATACAGCGATGCAATACGAAGATGGACCGATTGCTTTACGTTATGCACGCGGCAATGGACTTGGCGTTCAAATGGATGAAGAATTAAAGGCGATTCCAATTGGTACATGGGAAACGTTAAAAGAAGGCACACAAGCAGCAATTTTAACGTTTGGTACGACAATCCCGATGGCAATGGAAGCAGCTGAGCGTCTTGAACAAACTGGAGTATCAGTGAAAGTAGTGAATGCTCGCTTTATTAAACCGATGGATGAGGCATATTTACATGAGCTTTTAGGGGGAAATATACCGATTTTAACGATTGAAGAGGCTTGTTTAATCGGTGGCTTTGGAACGGGAGTAGTTGAATTTGCTTCTGAGAACGGATACCATAGTGCTTTAATTGAACGAATGGGTATTCCTGATCGCTTCATAGAGCATGGTAGTGTAACAAAACTGTTAGAAGAAATTGGTTTAACGACAGATGCTGTTGTAGACCGTATTCATACAATGATTCCATCAAAACAAAAAAGGGCGTAACAAATGAGCATAAAAAAAGAAAGAGTAGATGTACTATTAGTAGAGCGAGGACTTATAGAAACGCGTGAGAAGGCTAAACGTGCTGTTATGGCAGGTCTTGTATATGCGAATGAAATGAGACTCGATAAGCCAGGGGAGAAAATCTCGCAAGATACAGAGATTACGGTGAAAGGGCAAGTTATGCCGTATGTAAGCCGTGGTGGCTATAAGCTTGAAAAGGCATTAGAAACATTTCAACTTGATTTACAAGATAAAGTTATGATAGATATTGGTTCATCAACTGGTGGTTTTACAGACTGTGCGCTTCAAAATGGTGCGAAGTTATCCTACGCATTAGATGTAGGATATAATCAACTTGCGTGGAAATTGCGTCAAGATGAGCGTGTTGTTGTGATGGAACGAACGAACTTCCGTTACGTGACACCGGCAGATTTAGAGCGTGGTTTACCGCAGTTTGCAAGTATTGATGTTTCATTTATATCATTAAGGCTTATATTGCCGGTTTTAAAAACAATGCTTACGCCAAATGGTGATGTAGCTGCATTGATTAAACCTCAGTTTGAAGCTGGACGAGAACAAGTCGGGAAAAAAGGCATTGTTCGTGATAGAAAAGTACATGAAGCTGTCGTGGAAATGATTGTCGATTTTGCTCTTAAGGAAGGCTATAATGTCGAAGGTTTAACATTCTCACCAATTACAGGTGGGGATGGAAATATTGAATTTTTAATTCATCTAAAGTGGCACGGTGAGCGTGAGAATGGCGAAAATCATTCTCCGGTTTCTATTGAACAAGTTGTTACCGAAGCGCATAATGTTCTAAAACAAAAAGGGAAAGGGGAATAACATATGTTGTTCCTCTTTTTGTTGTAATCGTATAATTATTGTAAAAACAATTGTATACAAGTAACGGATTATACGTTAACATAAATAAATGAAGTATACCAATGTTTAAACTATGGTAAGAGATAGTGTGAGGTGCAAATGTATGAATAAAGGTCAGCGCCATATTAAAATCAGGGAAATTATTGCGAACAAAGAAATTGAAACACAAGATGAACTAGTTGATATTTTACGTAATGTGGGGTTTAATGTAACGCAAGCAACAGTATCGCGCGATATTAAAGAACTGCACTTAGTGAAGGTGCCATTACATGATGGTCGCTATAAATATAGCTTGCCAGCAGATCAACGATTTAATCCGTTGCAAAAATTAAAACGAAATCTAGTGGATTCATTTGTAAAATTAGACACGGCAGGACATATGCTTGTGCTAAAAACATTGCCTGGTAACGCTCATTCACTTGGGGCACTTATTGATCATTTAGAGTGGGATGAGATTGTCGGAACCATTTGTGGTGATGATACTTGCTTAATTATTTGCCGTACACCTGAAGATACAGGTGTTGTCTCTGATCGTTTCTTAAATATGCTGTAACAGAAAAATCTTGTTTACTTTCCTCTGTAAAGTGGAAAGTAAACAAGATATTTTTATTGGCGAAAAATATGGATATTCAAATACAATACATTATTTTTTTTGAATGAAGTTAGAAAATAGGTGGATTGACCCGTAAAACGAATGTTTGGTACAATGGAGCGGGTTAGAAGAGTAATTTATACATACAAACATATAGTATAACTATTTGAATGAAGAATACTGAGAAAAGCCCTTAATTGGGGATTAGTTTATAACGAGGTGAATGGGGCATTGTTATCGGAATTATCGATCAGAAACTTTGCTATTATTGAGGCATTAAATATTTCTTTTCAAAAAGGTTTAACCGTTTTAAGTGGTGAAACAGGAGCTGGAAAATCCATTATTATTGATGCAATTAGTTTGCTTGTTGGTGGCCGTGGTTCAGCAGAATTTGTTCGATATGGAACAGAAAAGGCTGAGATAGAAGGATTATTCTATGTAGAAGATGCCAAGCATCCATGTATCGCAAAGGCAGAAGAGTTAGATATAGAAATAGAAGATGGCATGATTATTTTGAAGCGTGACATCGCTGCTAACGGAAAAAGTGTCTGTCGTGTAAATGGGAAACTTGTTACACTCAGCATATTAAAAGAGATTGGAAAAACACTAGTTGATATTCATGGACAGCATGAAACACAAGATTTAATGAATGAAGAGCGTCATATGTTTATGCTTGATCATTTTGATGGAAATCGCATTGTTAAACAATTGGCCATATATCAAAATGTATATACAGACTATGAGAAGTTAAAAAAACAGCTAAAATCTTTAAGTGAAAATGAACAACAAATGGCCCATCGTCTAGATTTAATTCAATTCCAACATGAAGAAATTCGTAAGGCGGATTTAAAAATGGATGAAGAATATGAATTGACTGAGGAACGATTAAAAATCTCCAATTTTGAAAAGATTTATAAAGCATTAGGAGATGCGTATCGTTCGTTAAGTGGAGACGGACAGGGATTAGATCACGTAAGAAATGGAATGGGACAAATGGAGAGTATTACGCACTTAGATGAAGCGTATCAAGAAAATCATGATTCCATTGCAAATAGTTATTACTTATTAGAAGAAGTTGCATATCAGCTTAGAGAAAAGTTAGATATGATGGAATATGATCCGAAACGTCTAGATGAAATTGAAACACGTTTGAATGAAATCCGTATGTTAAAGAGAAAGTATGGAAATACTGTAGAAGAGATTTTAGCGTATGCTGATAAAATTGAACAAGAAATTTTTACGATTGAAAATAAAGACGTACATATTGAAACGACGAGAAAGCAGTTAACGAAATTAGAAGGTGTTATTGTAAAAGAAGCAACGTTGTTAAGTACTATGCGTCATGAGCTTGCGGATCATCTTACAAGCGCTATTCATCAAGAATTAAAAGAACTATATATGGAAAAAACGAAATTTGAAGTGAGAATTATGAAGAGGGTAGGAAATGTAGAAGAACCTCTCGTGGAAGGAACACCGGTAAAACTTACGGCGGATGGCTACGATCATGTGGAATTTTATATTTCAACGAATCCGGGTGAACCGTTAAAGCCACTTTCAAAGGTCGCTTCTGGCGGAGAGTTATCTCGTATTATTTTAGCTTTAAAAAGCATTTTTTCTAAGCATCAAGGTGTTGCATCTGTTATTTTTGATGAAGTGGATACGGGTGTGAGTGGTCGGGTTGCGCAGGCTATTGCGGAAAAAATTTATCGTGTATCAGTAAACTCGCAAGTACTTTGTATTACGCACTTACCTCAAGTAGCTTCAATGGCGGACTCGCATTTATTTATTAGAAAACAAGTGGCGAATGATCGGACGATTACATCGGTTACTGTGTTAAGTACGGATGAAAAAGTAACAGAAATTGCTCGAATGATTTCTGGTGTTGAAATTACAGATTTAACGACAGAGCATGCGAAAGAGTTACTTACGCAAGCGCATCATTTCAAACAGACAGCAGAGGCTATCCAGTAATGGATAGCTTTTTTTTCTCAAATGACGATTTCTTAATTCTTCCGGTTATAAATAAAGCACTGCAAGGAGAGATTAAAAAGTGAAGCCAAGAGGCTGAATGTGGGTAGGAGCGAGGAGAGTGAACAAATTGAAATTAGAAAGATTTCGAAAAATAATAGGTCTTTGTCTCCTTGTTTCTCTAGTTTTTATTGGATGTTTTAAACCGCTTCGAACGTTTATTTCATCGCCGAAGCAACTTGTTGTTTTTGAAGGACAACAATCAGAAATAGCATCATTACCAGTTTTTAAGGCTTCATCTACAAATCGTAATGTATTTACTGTAAGTTCAAATGAACAAGAACTTATGGTAAATTCTCACCAAAATGGTGAAGCTGATATGGTGTTTCAACTTGCTGGTTTTCCAGTGAAAAAAGTAAATGTGAAAGTATTAAAAGATTTTAAAGTTATTCCAGGTGGACAATCGATTGGTGTAAAATTGAACACAAAAGGTGTACTTGTTGTAGGCCATCATTTAATTCAAACTGAAAAGGGTAAAGTATCTCCTGGTGAAACAGCTGGTGTACAGATTGGAGATATGATTACCGAAATCAATGGTAAAACAATTGAAAGAATGAGTGATGTAGCACCATTTATTCATAATAGTGGAGAAACAGGTGAACCGCTTAATCTTGTTTTATTAAGAGATGGAAAATATATTCGTGCTAAGCTAACACCACAAAAAGACAATGGTGAATCTTCTTACCGAATTGGATTGTATATTCGTGATTCAGCAGCTGGTATCGGAACGATGACGTTTGTACATCCAGATTCTATGAAATACGGAGCGCTTGGTCATGTAATTTCCGATAATGATACAAAAAAGCCAATTCAAGTAGAAGATGGACAAATTATGCGTTCGACAGTAACGTCTATTGAAAGAGGAAGTCACGGGAACCCGGGAGAAAAATTAGCAAGATTTTCACCGGATCGTGAAGTGATTGGTAATATTACAATAAATAGCCCGTATGGTATTTTTGGGAAATTAAATACAAATATGACAAACGGCATAATGGATAAAGCAATGCCTATCGCATTATCCAATCAAGTAAAAGAAGGGCCAGCGAAAATATTAACAGTTATTGATCAAGATAAGGTGGAAGCGTTTGATATTGAAGTTGTTAGTACAGTACCACAAAAGTTCCCGGCTACAAAAGGTATGGTTATAAAAGTGACAGATAAACGTTTACTAGCAAAAACGGGTGGCATTGTACAAGGAATGAGTGGAAGTCCGATTGTACAAAATGGGAAAGTAATTGGTGCGGTTACACATGTATTTGTAAATGATCCAACGTCAGGATACGGTGTTCATATTGAATGGATGTTACATGAGGCTGGAATTAATATTTATGATCAAGAGAAAAAAGCGAGCTAATACATATTAGCTCGCTTTTCTTTTGAAAAATTCGTTGAAATTTTGTAAAAGCTCCGCAAGAGCTGTTTTTTGTTGTAAAATATAAGCAAAGGGTTGAACGTTTCGCTGTAATTCTATGATGGAATGTGTTGCGAAAGGAAAAAAATGAACGATAAACATATTTTTTTGTGATTTTATCGGAAAGTAAGAAACTTTAAAGGGAATTTTCACACAATTGTCGAACAATTCATGTAGCCTAGAAGCTTACACATGTCGGAAGAATCGATTCGGTAAGGGAGGAAAAACTGTGGAGAAAATTAAAGTATGTCTTGTGGATGATAATAAAGAATTGGTATCGATGCTAGAGAGCTATGTTGCTGCTCAGGATGATATGGAAGTTATTGGAATTGCTTACAATGGTCAAGAATGTTTAAACTTATTGAAAGAAAAGCAGCCTGATATACTCGTTTTAGACATTATTATGCCACATTTAGATGGTCTAGCTGTGCTAGAGAAAATGCGACATATTGAAAGGTTAAGACAACCTAACGTTATTATGTTGACAGCATTCGGACAAGAAGATGTGACGAAAAAAGCGGTTGATTTAGGGGCATCATATTTCATATTAAAACCATTTGATATGGAGAATTTAACAAGTCATATTCGTCAAGTTAGTGGTAAGGAAAATTCTACCATCAAACGTCCATTACCATCTTTCCGATCAGCAACAACGATTGATGGCAAACCGAAAAACTTAGATGCGAGTATTACAAGTATCATTCATGAAATTGGTGTACCCGCTCATATTAAAGGATATATGTACTTACGAGAAGCAATCTCTATGGTGTACAATGATATCGAATTACTAGGATCTATTACGAAAGTATTATATCCAGATATCGCAAAGAAATATAATACAACAGCAAGTCGTGTCGAGCGCGCAATCCGTCACGCAATTGAAGTAGCTTGGAGCCGTGGGAATATTGATTCTATTTCGTCCTTATTTGGTTATACAGTATCCATGTCAAAAGCAAAACCTACGAATTCCGAGTTCATCGCAATGGTTGCGGATAAGCTAAGACTTGAACATAAGGCTAGCTGAGATTAGTATATTCAAAATAAATTTTTTTATAAAAGATCAATGAGTTTAAAACACTCGTTGATCTTTTATTTTGTTATAAGGATAATATTGAAGTAGTATTTCATAAGAAATATGATTATGACACATTTAAAGGTGATTCATTTATTTATATGGAAAATAAAACATATATTTAGTAAGATTATCTATAAAGGGATATTTCTTGATATGATATTTGTTAGGGAATATTGGGAGGTTTATATGAAAAAGAAAATTTTAATTTGGATTGGATGTGCAATAGGCTTAGTTGGGCTTACTGCTGGTATAACTTATGGAATGTTAGAACTTGCAGATAATCCGGCGGACAAACAAGCTAGTGCTGAAATAGATACAAGCGAATATAAAACAGTTCCAAAAGAAAAAGAAGCGCAGTTTGGTGAGATTGGTGGCGCAAGTGCGAAACTTCAAATTACAAAAGATTCTACTGAAGAAGACTTAGTTAAAGCGATGCATAGTATGACTCACCAAAAAGTAATAGCTGAGCAAAAATGGGGAGCAATCCCGATGTCTAAAGAGAATGCTGAAAAAGTAAGAAGTATCTTAAATGAGAGTAATTTTGAAACGAAAGAAGAACTTTTAGCGATTGCTGAAAGATGGATAAACAAAGACTTTAGTAAAGTTGTGGACGATCATAACTACTTTTGGAAACTGCAAGGTGGTAATATCGGAAAAGCTACAGGAGTTATGGATCCGCTAGAAGAGCAAACTTTTTCTTTAAATAATTTTGGAGATGGAGTAACAGGTGAATTACACAAATCTGGAGACCTTCAATAGGTTGGAGGAAATTAAAATTTGCAATTTGTAGAAAAAGCTTCTTTATAGAGGCTTTTTATTTTGTTGTTCCATGCATTCATAATTTTAGTGGGTAAGTTATCCGTGATATAATAGAGAAAAATAAAAAGCCCTGCAAAACAGGACTATATTATTCTTCGTCTTTATTTTGTTTTTCTAATTCAACTAATTTTTGGATTAAAATATGCTGAGGCATATGCATAAGTTGTTCAAGTGGAACACCTAACGCTTTTGATAGGCGGACTGCAGTGTCTGGAGAAATTTGTAATGGTCTCATAGAAGTACCTCCTTTTTCGTATAGTATAGCATAAGATTGGGGGAGTGAGGATGACTCTTATATTTGCGCACCGTGGTGCGGCGGGAACGTATCCGGAAAATACAATGATTTCATTTGAAGCAGCAGAGGCTTTCGGGGCAGACGGAATTGAACTCGATGTTCAATTAACGAAAGATGGAAAAGTTGTCGTTATTCATGATGAAACTGTGAATCGAACGACGAATGGAAAAGGTGCTGTTCGAAATTATTTATACGAAGATTTATGTAAGTTAGATGCAAGTTATAAATTTAGTGAAAAAATAGGCTTTTGTAAAATTCCTCTTTTAGAAGAGGTACTGGAATGGCTTGAAAAAACGCAATTGCTACTTAATATTGAACTTAAAAATGATAAAATTCCATACAGAGGTTTAGAAGAAGAGGTTATAACACTTGTGCGTAAGTTTAGTCTGGAGGATCGTGTTATATTTTCTTCGTTTAACCACTATAGTATGAAACGGTGCCATATGATGGCTCCTGATATTCAAACAGCTATTTTGTATCGGGAAGGTTTGCATAGCCCGTGGGCATATGCAAAAAAGATGGGTGCTACTGCAGTGCATCCGAATTATCGTTATCTTCAAGATGCCATCGCTGAATTAACGATGGAAAGTGGTGTAGAGGTTCGTCCTTACACGATAAATGAAGAAACGCTTATGCGTAAATATTTTGATATGAACATATCGGCGATTATTACTGATTATCCTGAAACAGCAAGAACTTTATTACCGATAAAAAATGAGACCTAATATAATGGTCTCATTTTTTTATCGGTATGTGAAAACTTTGTTCTATCTTCTGAAGCGGGCTTGCACTTTATTTCTCTTACGATCTCTGTGTAAGACGAAGCCGCCGAAAATATAAAACCCGAGTGCAAAGCAAAGAGCGCCGATTAAAAATTGTAACCATAATATAGGGATTGGGGAGAATAAAATCCCAAATACAGTATCTCTCATTAGTTTAATACCAAGCACGGCTAATGAAATCGGGATGAGTGCTAATGATAGAGCGAGGTAACGCTGCATACATAACGCCCCTTTTCAGATTATTTTGTTTATTTTAATGATGTTATATGAAAAGGGGGTTTGTCAAGAGATTGCTGAACGAGTAAGATAAGGATGTGAAAAATTTTGCAGAGATACTTCGAGAGGAAGTGTAATGTATGAAACAAAAGGTGTTAATTGTTGGAGCGGGTGAAGGTGGGAGTATACTACTGAGTCTGTTACAAAATTCGAATATATTTCAAATTATAGGAGTTATTGATATTAATCCAATTGCGAAAGGATTACAAATCGCAAAGGAATATGGGACTCCGATTGGTGATAGTGTAACTCCGTTTCTTTCTATGCATATTGATGTAATGTTTGATATGACAGGTGATTATGATTTACATAAAGTTTTATTGGGAAGCAAGCATAAAGACACCCTTCTTATACCAGGGGATATTGCAAAAATTGTTACGAAACTAGCGCATGAGAAGGAAAGCTTAATTGGGAAGCTAGAAGAACAGACGCAACAAGGGAATTTAATTTTAAATTCTACGCACGACGGTATGATTGTTATAGACCAAGAGGGACAAGTTCGTCTGTTTAATAAAAGTGCAGAGCGTATTATCGGATATAAGAAAGAAGAGGCGATAGGAAAATATATTTTAGAAGTTATTCCAACGAGTAAGTTGCTTCGGATTATACGTACGAAACAAATAGAAGTGAATCATGAACTGACGCTAGAAAATGAAAATAAGATCATTACAACGCGTATTCCAATATTAAAAGAAGATGGAGAGGTTCAAGGAGCATTTGCGATTTTTAAAGATATTACAGAAGTTGTAGATTTAGCGGAAGAAGTTACAGATTTAAAAGAAATTCAAACGCTACTTGAGGCGATTATTAACTCATCTGAGGAAGCAATTTCGGTTGTTGATGAGAAAGGAAGAGGGTTAGTTATAAACCCTGCTTATACGAAGTTAACGGGTTTAACCGAAGAGGATATTATAGGGAAGCCAGCTACAACTGATATTGTAGAAGGTGAAAGTATGCATATGAAAGTACTTCGGACGCGCCGAGCGGTACGAGGAATACATATGAAGATTGGGCAAAAAAAGCGAGATGTAATTGTAAACGTAGCACCGGTTATTGTTGATGGAATATTGAAAGGGAGCGTCGGGGTAATTCGCGATGTATCAGAAATTCAAAAGTTAACAAATGAATTGAATAGGGCAAGACAAATCATTCGAACGTTAGAAGCAAAATATTCATTTGATGATATTGTTGGTGATTCAGATGAAACGACGGCAGCTATTGAACAAGCAAAACTTGGAGCGAATACACCGGCAACAGTATTGCTTAGAGGGGAATCTGGTACGGGGAAAGAGTTATTTGCACACGCTATTCATAACGGTAGTAATCGAAAATACAATAAGTTTGTACGAGTAAACTGTGCTGCTATTTCTGAGACCTTATTAGAAAGTGAATTATTCGGTTATGAGGAAGGCGCGTTTTCTGGAGCGAAAAGAGGCGGGAAACGAGGATTCTTTGAAGAAGCGAATAATGGAAGTGTTTTTTTAGATGAAATCGGAGAGTTATCTGCAAATACGCAAGCGAAGCTCCTTCGTGTACTACAAGAAAAAGAAATTGTGAAAGTAGGGGGAACGAAAGCGATACCTATTAATGTTCGAGTGATCGCTGCGACGCATGTGAATTTAGAAAAAGCTATTTTAGAAGGGAAGTTCAGAGAGGACTTATATTATCGTTTAAATAAAATCCCGATTCAAATCCCTTCCCTTCGTCAGCGTAAAGGAGACATACCAGCGATTGCAGAAAGGTTAATTCAAAAAATTAATCAAGATTATGGTCGTAATGTAGAAGGACTCACCGATTCAGCCATTTCGTATTTACAATCATATGAATGGCCAGGGAATGTTAGGGAACTTGAAAATATTTTAGGACGAGCTATTATCTTTATGAATTATAACGAGATATATATTGATGTACATCATTTACCGCCTTTACATAAAGAAGAACAAGTAGAGACGAAACAAAATAATTTATTACCTGAATTAGAAGAGAAGGCCCTTGAACACCTAGTGACAGAATTTGAGGGGAATATTATCCGTGAATATTTAGAGAAATTTGATGGGAACAAAACGAAGACTGCAAAAGCGTTAGGGATTTCAGTTCGAAACTTATATTACAAGATAGAAAAGCACGACTGTGCAAAAAATAGCATGCAATAAATTGCGCACCATGCAATTTATTGCATGGTATACAAAAAGTGACAAAACGAGACAGAATATTTAGTTGTTTTCCAAAGTATTGATTTCACTGCATTTTGAATGCGTTTTCATTATTGGTAAGACCAATTTTAAAAGTTGGCACGGTATTTGCTTAATGAATAGACGAGGGACGACGGAAAGGGTTGATTACAAAATATGAAGTTAGAACACTTAATTGATCAAGCAGCAGGACAGCCTAAAAAAACTATGGCTGTAGCAGTAGCTGAAGATCATGAAGTAATTGAAGCTGTAGCGAAAGCAATCAAGTTACAGCTAGCTCAATTTCGTCTATATGGAAATCAAGAGAAAATAATAGGGATGCTACAAGAGCATGGGTTACAAACTTCAGAACATATTGAAGTGATTGCAGCAGCGTCAAGTGCTGAGGCTGCAGAACTTTCTGTTAAAGCTGTAAGCAATGGCGAAGCAGATGTACTAATGAAGGGGAACATCCCAACAGCAAATATTTTGAAAGCTGTATTAAATAAAGAGTGGGGACTTCGTAAGGGCAGCGTGCTTTCACATGTTGCAGCGTTTGAAGTTCCAAATTACGATCGTCTTATTTTTGTTACAGACGCAGCGATGAACATTGCACCTGATGTAACACAAAAAGCTGCTATTATACAAAATACTGTAGAAGTTGCCCAGGCAATAGGAATTGATTTGCCAAAGGTAGCGCCAATTGCAGCGGTAGAGGTTGTTAATCCTGCGATGCAAGCGACAATTGATGCAGCGATGTTAACTCAAATGAATCGCCGCGGACAAATTAAAAATTGTGTCGTTGATGGACCACTTGCTTTAGATAATGCAGTATCACAAATTGCAGCAGAACATAAAGGCATAGTAAGTGATGTAGCAGGTAAGGCAGACATTTTACTCGTCCCAACGATTGAAGCTGGAAATGTGCTATATAAATCACTCGTCTATTTTGCAAATGCAAAGGTAGGAGCGATGATTGCTGGCGCTAAAGCACCGATTGTTTTAACATCACGTGCTGATTCAGCAGAAACAAAAGTATATTCATTAGCATTGGCAGTTGCGACTGCTTCAAAATAAACCAAATAGGGTAAAACAATTAGGGGGAAACGACAATGACATTAGAAATCTTCGAATACTTAGAAAAATATGATTATGAGCAAGTGGTATTTTGTCAAGATAAAGAATCTGGTTTAAAAGCAATCATCGCAATCCATGATACAACACTTGGACCAGCTCTTGGTGGAACAAGAATGTGGACATATGATTCTGAAGAAGCGGCGATTGAAGATGCATTGCGTCTTGCAAAAGGGATGACATACAAAAATGCAGCAGCTGGTTTAAACTTAGGTGGTGCAAAAACAGTAATTATCGGTGATCCACGTAAAGATAAAAGCGAAGCGATGTTCCGTGCATTAGGACGCTACATTCAAGGACTAAACGGACGTTACATTACAGCTGAAGATGTTGGTACAACAGTAGATGATATGGATATTATCCATGAAGAAACTGATTTTGTAACAGGGATTTCACCATCATTCGGTTCTTCTGGTAACCCATCTCCAGTAACTGCATACGGTGTTTACCGTGGTATGAAAGCAGCTGCAAAAGAAGCGTTCGGTACAGATAACCTAGAAGGAAGAGTAATTTCTATTCAAGGTGTTGGTAACGTAGCATATCACCTATGCAAACATTTACACGCTGAAGGAGCAAAATTAATCGTTACAGATATTAATAAAGAAGCTGTACAACGTGCAGTAGAAGAATTCGGTGCAACAGCAGTTGAGCCAAATGAAATTTACGGTGTTGAATGTGATATTTACGCACCATGTGCATTAGGCGCAACAGTTAATGATGAAACTATTCCACAACTTAAAGCAAAAGTAATCGCAGGTTCTGCAAATAACCAATTAAAAGAAGATCGTCACGGCGACATCATTCATGAAATGGGTATTGTATACGCACCAGACTATGTTATTAATGCAGGTGGCGTAATTAACGTAGCAGACGAATTATATGGATACAATAGAGAACGTGCATTAAAACGTGTTGAGTCTATTTATGACACAATTGCAAAAGTAATCGAAATTTCAAAACGCGATGGCATAGCAACTTATGTAGCAGCAGATCGTCTAGCTGAAGAGCGCATTGCAAGCTTGAAAAACACTCGTAGCACATACTTACGCAACGGTCACGATATTATTAGCCGTCGCTAATCATTCATATATAACTTTTACAAAAGGTGTGGTTACCTCTTATGAGGTTCCCACTTCCTTTTGAATTTATTAGTGGAGGTAGCAACATTGTCTGTAAATCGAATTCTTGTTATTAACCCAGGTAGTACATCCACAAAAATTGGTGTTTTTGATAATGAAAGACCCGTTCTAGAAGAAACTATTCGTCATGACGTAGAACAGATTGGGAAATATAAGCGAATTATCGACCAATATGAGTTTCGAAAAGAAACGATTTTAGAAGTTCTACATTCTCATGGTATTAACATTTCAAAATTAAACGCTGTTTGTGGACGTGGTGGATTACTTCGTCCAATCGAAGGCGGTACGTATACAGTAAACAATGCGATGTTAGAAGATTTAAAAAATGGGTTTAGCGGTCATCACGCTTCAAATCTCGGAGGCATTCTAGCTTATGAAATCGCTTCTGGATTAAATATTCCTGCATTCATTGTGGATCCTGTCGTTGTAGATGAAATGGAACCGATTGCTCGTATTAGCGGTATTGCTGGTATGGAACGTAAAAGTATTTTCCATGCATTAAACCAAAAAGCGGTTGCTCGTAAAGTAGCAGATGAATTAAATCACAAATATGAGGATTTAAATTTATTAGTTACACATATGGGCGGCGGTATTACAGTTGGTGCTCATAAAAAAGGAAAAGTTATCGATGTTAATAATGGCTTAAACGGAGAAGGACCATTTAGTCCAGAGCGTGCTGGTACAGTACCAGTAGGGCAATTAGTTGAAATGTGTTTCTCTGGTGAGTATTACCGAGACGAAATGGTCAAAAAACTTGTCGGACAAGGTGGACTTGTAAGTCTTATCGGTACAAACGATGCAATTAAAGTAGAACAAATGGTTGAAAAAGGTGATCCTGAAGCAACTCTTATTTATAAAGCAATGGCATATCAAGTTGCAAAAGAGATTGGCGGAGCTAGTGCTGTACTTCACGGGAAAATCGATGCAATCGTATTAACTGGCGGACTTGCGTACAGTAAAATTCTTGTCGATGAAATAAAAGAACGTGTTCACTGGATTGCAGATGTTATCGTACATCCAGGAGAAGATGAATTACAAGCGTTAGCAGAAGGAGCACTTCGTGTATTACGTGAAGAAGAAGCTCCAAAAGAATATGTTGTACGAGAAAAACAAACAGTAGCTAGGGGTTGAGATAATGGCAAGAGAATATGATTTAGTCATCGTTGGCGGCGGTACTGGTGGATATGTTGCTGCTATTCGTGCATCACAACTAGGGTTAAAAACTGCACTTGTTGAAAAAGAAAATCTTGGTGGTACTTGTTTACACAAAGGATGTATTCCTAGTAAAGCTCTTTTACGTAGTGCGGAAGTATACGCAACTGCTAAAAAAGGAGAAGAGTTCGGAGTTATTGCAAGTAACGTAGAACTAAACTTTGCTAAAGTACAAGAGCGTAAAGAGAAGATTGTAACGCAGCTTCATAAAGGCGTTCAGCATTTAATGAAACAAGGTAAAATTGATGTGTTTGAAGGTATTGGCCGTATTCTTGGCCCATCTATTTTCTCTCCAATGCCAGGTACAATTTCAGTTGAACTTGCAAGTGGAGAAGAGAATGAAATGTTAATTCCAAAAAATGTACTTGTTGCAACAGGTTCTCGTCCAAATTCATTACCAGGATTAGAGTTAGACGGAGAGTATGTAATGTCTTCGGATCATGCCCTAAAAATGGAAACGCTTCCTAGTTCGATCATTATTGTTGGTGGCGGTGTAATTGGTATTGAGTGGGCATCTATGCTTGCTGACTTCGGTGTAGAAGTTACAGTATTAGAGTATGCGAAAAACATATTACCACTAGAGGATAATGACGTTTCAAAAGAAATGCAGCGTCTATTCAAGAAAAAAGGTATTAAAGTGGTAACTGGTGCAAAAGTATTACCGGAAACATTGGTAAAAGATAATGGAGTAACAATTCAAGCTGAACATAACGGTGAGAATAAAGCATTTAAAGCAGAAAAAATGCTTGTATCTGTAGGAAGACAAGCGAATACGCAAAATATGGGCTTAGAGAATACAGATATTGTTGTGGAAAAAGGATACATTCAAACAAATGAGTTTTATCAAACGAAGGAATCTCATATTTACGCAATTGGAGATGTAATCGGTGGCCTACAACTTGCTCACGTTGCTTCGCATGAAGGAATTGTTGCTGTAGAACATATTGCTGGTAAAGAAGTTACACCAATTGATTATTCTATGGTATCGAAATGCGTATATAGCAGTCCAGAAGTTGCTTCTGTTGGTTTAACAGAACGAGAAGCGAAAGAAAAAGGCTATAAGTTAAAAGTAGGTAAATTCTCATTCCGTGCAATCGGAAAGGCACTTGTATACGGAGAATCAGACGGTTTTGTAAAACTTGTAGTTGATGAAGAAACAAATGACATTCTTGGTGTTCATATGATCGGACCACACGTAACAGATATGATTTCTGAAGCGGGTCTTGCAAGAGTACTTGATGCAACACCTTGGGAAGTAGCACATACAATTCATCCGCATCCATCATTATCTGAGGCGATTGGTGAAGCTGCATTAGCTGTAGATGGAAGAGCGTTACACGCATAAAAATGTGGATTTAGGAGGTTATGAAAAATGGCAGAAGTAAAAGAAAAGCGCCATGAAGAGTTTGGTTTAAGTGATGAGCAAGTATTAGAAATGTTCCGTACGATGTTACTTGCACGTAAAATCGACGAACGTATGTGGTTATTAAACCGTGCAGGTAAAATTCCATTCGTAATTTCTTGTCAAGGACAAGAGGCTGCACAAGTTGGAGCAGCGTTCGCTCTTGATAGAGAGAAAGATTATGCATTACCATACTACCGTGATATGGGTGTTGTATTAGCGTTTGGTATGACAGCAAAAGAACTTATGTTATCTGCTTTCGCGAAAGCTGGAGATCCAAACTCTGGTGGTCGTCAAATGCCTGGTCACTTCGGTCAAAAGAAAAATCGTATTGTGACAGGTTCATCTCCAGTAACAACACAAGTACCACATGCAGTTGGTATTGCACTAGCTGGAAAAATGGAGAAGAAAGATTTAGTAACGTTCGTTACATTCGGAGAAGGCTCTTCAAACCAAGGTGATTTCCATGAAGGGGCAAACTTTGCTGGTGTACACAAACTACCTGTTATTTTCATGTGTGAAAATAATAAATATGCAATCTCTATTCCGGTTGAAAAACAATTAGCATGTAAAAACGTATCAGATCGTGCAATTGGTTACGGTATGCCTGGATATACAATAGACGGAAACGATCCGCTTGCAGTATATAAAGCTGTTAAAGAAGCAGCAGACCGCGGTCGTCGTGGTGAAGGCCCAACTTTAATTGAAACAGTATCATATCGTTTAACAGCACATTCTAGTGACGACGATGATCGTGTTTACCGTGATAAAGAAGAAGTAGAAGAAGCGAAGAAAAAAGATTCAATTATAACATTTGCAGCTTATTTAAAAGAAGTTGGCGTGTTAACTGAGGAATTTGAAAAACAAATGTTAGATGAAATTATGCATATCGTAAATGAAGCAACAGAATATGCAGAAAATGCTCCGTATGCAGCACCTGAAGATGCATTGAAGCACGTATACGCAGAATAGGGGGGAACGTTTCATGGCTGTAATGTCTTATATTGATGCTATTACATTAGCAATGCGCGAAGAAATGGAACGCGATGAGAAAGTATTCGTTTTAGGAGAAGATGTTGGTAAAAAAGGTGGCGTGTTTAAAGCGACACACGGTTTATATGATCAATTTGGTGAAGATCGTGCACTTGATGCACCGCTTGCAGAATCTGCAATTGCTGGGGTAGCAATTGGTGCGGCAATGTATGGTATGCGCCCAATCGCTGAAATGCAGTTTGCTGATTTCATCATGCCAGCAGTAAACCAAATTGTTTCTGAGGCAGCAAAAATTCGTTATCGTTCTAACAACGATTGGACTTGTCCAGTTACAATTCGTGCGCCATTTGGCGGGGGTGTTCACGGTGCATTGTATCATTCACAATCTGTAGAAGCGATGTTTGCAAACCAACCAGGTTTAAAAATTGTTATCCCTTCTACACCATATGATGCAAAAGGCTTATTAAAAGCAGCAATTCGTGATGAAGATCCAGTATTATTCTTTGAACATAAGCGTGCATATCGCTTAATTAAAGGTGAAGTGCCAGAAGATGACTATGTATTACCAATCGGAAAAGCAGATGTGAAACGCGAAGGTGATGATATTACTGTTATCACTTACGGATTATGTGTTCACTTTGCTCTTCAAGCAGCTGAGAAATTAGCACAAGATGGCATTTCTGCACACATTCTTGATTTACGTACTGTGTATCCGTTAGATAAAGAAGCGATTATTGAAGCAGCTTCTAAAACAGGTAAAGTTCTTCTTGTAACAGAAGACAATAAAGAAGGAAGTATCATAAGTGAAGTGGCAGCAATTATTGCTGAAAATTGTCTGTTTGATTTAGATGCGCCAATCGCACGTCTTGCAGGCCCAGACGTTCCGGCAATGCCATATGCACCAACAATGGAAAAATTCTTTATGGTAAATCCAGATAAAGTTGAAAAAGCAATGCGTGAACTTGCGGAATTTTAATCGGGGGGACTATACATGGCTGTAGAAAATATCACAATGCCTCAGCTCGGGGAGAGCGTTACAGAGGGTACAATTAGTAAATGGCTCGTTAATGTTGGCGATCACGTAAACAAGTATGATCCACTTGCAGAAGTAATGACTGATAAAGTAAATGCCGAAGTACCATCTTCTTTCACTGGTATTGTGAAAGAGCTAATAGCTGGCGAAGGTGAAACGTTAGCTGTAGGTGAAGTTGTTTGTGTCATTCAAGTAGAAGGCGCAGATGAAGTAGCAGCAACAGCTGTAGAGGAAAAAACGAAAGAAGAACCAAAGGCAGAAGTAACTACGCCTGAAAAAGCACCGAAAGCAAAACAACCAACTGATGGAAAACCACGTTTTTCACCAGCTGTGTTAAAACTTGCGGGTGAGCATAACGTTGATTTAGATTTAGTAGAAGGTACGGGGGCAAATGGCCGTATTACTCGTAAAGATATTTTAAAGCTAGTGGAATCTGGAAATATTCCGCAAGCAGGTGCGAAGAAAGAGGCAGTTGTTGCAGTAGCAGCGCGTCCAGAAGCACCAAAATCAGCGGCAGTAGCCCCGGTAGCGTCAAAAGTAGAAGCTGCAAAACCAGTTTCTGTGCCGACAATGCCTGGAGATATCGAGATTCCGGTAACAGGTGTGCGTAAAGCAATTGCAGCAAATATGTTACGCAGTAAACACGAGGCACCTCATGCTTGGATGATGATTGAAGTAGATGTGACAAACCTTGTATCATACCGTAACTCAATTAAAGGCGATTTCAAAAAGCGTGAAGGCTTTAACTTAACGTTCTTTGCTTTCTTCGTAAAAGCAGTAGCACAAGCGCTAAAAGAATATCCTCAAATTAACTCAATGTGGGCTGGCGATAAAATCGTTCAGAAGAAAGACATTAACCTTTCTATCGCTGTTGCAACAGAGGAAGAACTATTTGTACCAGTAATTAAGCACGCGGACGAGAAAACAATTAAAGGTATCGCTCGCGAAATTACAGAACTTGCAGGAAAAGTACGCACGAAATCATTAAAAGCTGATGAAATGCAAGGCGGAACATTTACAATTAATAACACAGGATCATTCGGTTCTGTTCAATCTATGGGTATTATTAATTACCCACAAGCGGCTATTTTACAAGTTGAATCAATTGTAAAACGCCCAGTAATTATGGATAATGGTATGTTCGGTGCTCGTGACATGGTTAACTTATGTTTATCACTTGATCACCGTGTACTTGATGGTTTAATTTGTGGTAAATTCTTAGGACGTGTAAAAGAAATTTTAGAAAATACGTCAGAGAACAATACATCTGTAT
>NZ_JBFPJI010000184.1:0-6553 GCF_040838205.1 Bacillus sp. S4 | reverse complement strand
GTCCTCATCTATCCCACCAAGAACTTTTTGAAAATCTGATTTCGCTTTATTTAATATTTGCTCTCGATGAACTATAAATAGCATCCGTTTAGGCGCAAAATTTCTGACATCAAACGCTGAAAGATATGTCTTTCCCGTTCCGGTTGCGGAAATAACTAATCCTTTTTCTTTTCCAGCGTCTCGAATAGCTTGTATTTCTTTTAACGCAGCTTGTTGCATTTTATTTGGGGTAATTTTCAAAGCTTCTTCAATTGAATTATGATATTGACCAGGTAATTCTATAACTCGATCTAGTACCTTATTTTCTGCAACTTGTTCATATATTATTTCGTAATTTCCAATTAACTCTTCAGTTAATACTTGAGAATGCTCCCAGACTTCTTCAAATTGATTTTTAAAATGTTGAACAATCTCTCCATCTTCATGTGATGTTAACTTGACGTTCCATTCATAGTTTACCTTCAAAGCATGTGCAGTCAGATTAGAACTGCCGACAATTAGCGAACAATGTGTTTTGTTATCAAATATGTATCCCTTTGAATGAAAACCAGATAAATTTGTTAATCTTACCTCTACATTTTCAAGTTTCATCAACTCTCTAAACACTTTTGGTGTATTAAAATTTAAGAATGTAGATGTTAATATACGTCCTTTAACCCCTTTTTGTTTAAGATCAAGGAAATGTGATTTTAAAGTCGCTAGCCCACTTTCCGTAATAAAAGCCACTGAGAAAATAAAGGATGTACTATTTTCTAGCTCCTCCAACAATGAGCTTAAAACATTTTCATTTTTTTTCGTATTGTTTACTAATAATTTTGGCTTATATATTCCAGGATGATTATGTTTTTGATCAATAAACCCTTTATATAAAGACCCCTCTAATTTTTGAATAAAATTCTCCATATGATCACCATTTATGACAATTTTTTATATTAATTGTATTACTCACTGATTTAAAGTGCAAATTTATTACAAATATAAAAAACTATCCGCATAAAACGAATAGTTTTTTTCAAATTACTTTACAATCGATTCTTTTGATAATTTCTCAATAGTTGGGATATCCGCAGGTGCCCACTCTAAAGCTGCTAGTTCATTTGGAGATAACCATTTAATTGCGACATGCTCAGTTAAAACTGGGCTTCCTTCAACAAGCCTACAATAAAAAGTTTTCAAATGAACAATACCAAAATCATACTCATAGGCTGTATAATCAATTTGTTCACCAATCTGCACACTACAATGCATTTCTTCACTAATTTCACGCTTTAGAGCCTCTTGAGGTGATTCTCCCTCTTCTATTTTTCCACCTGGAAATTCCCACATAAGAGGTAGCGATTTAGATGGTCCTCTTTGTGCACATAAAATTTTCTCATCTTGAACAATTACTGCTCCAACAACATAAATATTTTTTTTCATAATGTCCTCCTTAACCTAACAGAAACTCTATAATTTACGTTTCCACACCTTATAGACTGAAAAATGCCTTTTATATCTTTTAACGACTAATAAATTTTTAATCAGTTAGACAGCTTTTATCTATTCCTATCTAGTACCATTAATGTAATTAGCCTAACACTCTCATCTCTTTTATATTATATAGAAGTAACTACAAAAATAAAGCATGATTGAATACTTCCCTCTTAAGCCTCTTTTTTCACCATCTCTTCATACCTAAAATTACTCTCCTCAAAAAACACCCTCGTCTCCCCACTATCCTTATAATAAGAATTCCAACCCCTCTCCCTCAAAATCCCCTTCCAACTATCACTCTCCACCATCCTCTTAATAACACCATCCCAATAAGCAATCTCTTCCTCCGTCATATCTTTCGGGCCCATAATCCCTTTCCAGTGCTGGAATACAACATCGATTCCTTGTTCTTTCCACGTCGGGATTTCTGGTAATCTGTCTAGCCGTTTTTCTGAGGATACGGCTAGTATTTTTATTTTGCCGGCTTTGTACTGTTTTTCGGCTTCGGATAGGGTCATGGTTGCGGCGTTGATTTGTTTGTTCGTTAGGGCGTTTATAATTTTTTCTTTGTTCTCATAGACAAAGAATTGTAGTTCGGCAGGGTTTATGCCAAATGCTTTACTTACTTGTACGAAGGATAGGTGATCGTCGTTTCCTAGGCCGGGGGCAACGCCGATTTTGAAGTTTTTCTTGTCTTGTTTTAGTTGTTCCATTAGTTCGTTTGCGTTTTCTATGTTTGAGTCTTTTGAGACGACAACGACTTCCCAGTCTGATGCAAGTAGCGCAAGCGGTGTGAAGTCTTTATATGTTAGTTTACTGTGGCCTAGTAGGTTGTTCGTTATGAGTAAGCTTGAGTTGATCGCAAGTACGTGACCACCTTTTTGTTTCGTATATTTCCATCCGACATCACCACTGCCGCCTACTTTGTTTGTGACAGTGATTGGTTTTGTGAAGATTTTCTCTTCTGTCAGTGTTTTCTGCATCGCCCGTGCTGTTAAGTCCCATCCAGCTCCTTGAACGTTCGGTGCAACGATTTCTACTTCTTCTATGTTCACTTTGTTCTTGTTCGTTTTTTCTACGGAACAACCAGTTATTACTCCTGTCATGACCCATATACATAGTAATAATCGTTTTTTCATAACCCTCGTCCTATTCGATACTTTCGTTCTGGTCGTCCGATAATGCCGTATGTGTACTCTACTGTGCATTCGTTTGTCGCTACTAAGTATTCTAAATATCTTCTTGCGGTTGTTCTGGAAGCCCCCATTTGTTCTCCCATTTCTTCTATTGTAATGCCCTCTTCGAATCCTTTTATAATGTCTTTCACTTTTTGTAGTGTTAACGGATCTACACCTGCCGGTAAGTTTTTCATATCTGTTGCTTGCGAAGTACCGAAGAAGTTATCGATTAGTGCTTGATTCACTTCATTGTTACTATGTAATAATTGCTTCTTTCTTTTATAGTCTTCAATTGTGCGAACAAATTTGTCTAACGTGACCGGTTTTATAAGGTAGTTGCTTACACCATTTCGAATTGCTTTTTCTAACATATGGTTTTCATTCGCCGCTGTAACCATAATTACGTCAACTTTCGGAAAATCAGCGTGGATTTTCGGCAATAAGTCTGTACCAATTCCATCTGGTAAATAATTATCTAATAGAAGTAAATCGATTTCTTCCTTTTGTAGTAGTTCCATCGTTTCTTTTGCGTTCAATGCTTTTCCGATCACTTTTACGTCCTTTATTTTTGATAAAAACTCCTCTTGAATTTGCGCTACACGGAAATCATCTTCTGCAATTGCAACCTTCAACATATGTCCATCCCCCTGTTTGTCATGTACTTTCTCTCAATGTTTTCGGAAGGTAAATTGTAAAAATAGCTCCCCCATTTTTCTCGTTTTGAATTTCAATTGTTCCTTCTAGTAGATCTACCATTTCTTTCACATTCGCTAGTCCGTAACCACGATTATTTCCTTTCGTTGAAAACCCTTTTTGAAAAATAGTTGCGATTTTTTCTGTCGGTACTCCCGCTCCACTATCTATCACTTCAAACACAATATCGTGCCCCATATCCGTAACAAAGAAAGAAACACTCTTTTCCTCTCGTTCACTCACCGCATCAAATGCATTATCGATTATGTTTCCAAGGATCGTAATAAGGTGCGAAACTTTTATATGGTCTGGTAACGGTTGAAGCGCACTATCTCCTTCAATATGAAAATCAATTTTCTTCTCAGATGCTGTTCCGATTTTCCCTAATAAAATAGCTTGTACTTTCGCATCATGAATTTGATGGAATAAAATATGGTTTTGACTTTGATGAATATTAGATTCTTGCTGGATAAATTCAATCGCTTCTTTGTAATGTCCTAACTGAAGTAATCCTGATAAGACGAAAAGCTTATTTGTAAATTCATGTGTTTGAGCACGTAAGTCCTCTGAATATTTTCTTACCTCAGATATTGTGTTCACAAGATTTTGCAGTTCTGTTTTATCTCTAAAACTACATACAACGCCTACCGTACTGTTATTTTCGAGTATCGGTGTCATATTTAAAATAAACACTTTATCTTGAAATGCGATTTCTTGATCGTTTTCTAGCACTCTTTCCATATTAAATTCCGGTAAAACTTTTGAAATGTGCTGCTGCATATAGTCATCACTTACATGCAACATTTCTTCTGCCGACGTGTTCATCATCGTAATAAAACCATTTTGATCAATAGCGATAATCCCTTCTTTTATAGATAGTAGTATCGCGCTTCGTTCCCGGTATAGCGCTGCAATTTCATTCGGTTCCAGACCGAGTGTATCTTTGCGAATGCTACGTGCTAAAAGAATGCCGCCAACAATTCCGGCTAATAAGACCGCTACGGAAAAGAGGATAATTTCTTTCGTTCTGCTCAGTATGTTAGATTCGATACCTTTTATTAAAAACTCTACCGTCACAACGCCTACGACTTGATCGTAGTCTCCGTTATGAACAATAATGGGTGCTTTCGCCATTAAAGCCGGGCCACTTGCACCATTTCCTTCGAGTGTATAATAGCCACCAAAAGTGAGTGCTTCATAGTTATATGGATTGTTACTCTTTGTTCCAATCAACTCAGAATTAGAATGTGAATACATAACCCCATAACGATCTTCCACAATTACATAATCGGCACCAGCTTGCTCGCGAACTTGTTCCGCAATGGATTGAATAGTACTTTTATGCTCGTTGTATTGAAAAGCATCTTTTATAGCTGGCATAAAAGAAAGGGATTTAGCCGTTTGCAGTGCTAGCTGCTCTACTTGGCGCTTCGTATCAACGGACTGAATGTAAACAAATATTCCCGCTAACAGAAGAACGACAAATAAAATTAATGTAATAATTAAGCTTACTATTTTCGTTTGTAATGACACTTTGCGTGATTTCTTCATACTCCATATCCTTTGATAAAATATTCAAAACTATCAATCTCCTTTTTCTATTATTATGACAAAACTGAAAATGAATCAACTATAAAAACCTCCATGTACATAAAGTACAAAAAGAATAAAATTGTCATAATATTGAGATTTCAATTCAAGGACAGTATAATTCAACTATATTGAACGCGCTTTCATAATTATCATTTTATTTATAAGCAAGAGGAGGAATTATTATGGCTCAAGCAAAATCTAACCGAGTCGCCGGCAATATCTTCAAAGGTTCTGTCGGCAATTTAATTGAATGGTATGACTGGTACGTTTACTCTGCTTTCGCTGTTTACTTCTCAGCAGAGTTCTTTCCTAAAGGAGATCCAACGAGTCAATTACTGAACACAGCCGCTATTTTCGCAGTCGGATTTTTAATGCGCCCTATCGGCAGTTTGCTAATGGGACGATATGCAGATCGGCACGGACGCCGGGCAGCATTAACGCTTTCGATTACGGTTATGGCCGGTGGTTCTTTAATTATTGCCTGTACACCGAGTTACGAAAGCATCGGTATTATGGCACCAATTATTTTAGTTCTTGCCCGTTTACTGCAAGGATTATCACTTGGCGGAGAGTACGGAACTTCCGCAACGTATTTATCTGAAATGGCTAGTAGTGGTCGCCGTGGTTTTTATTCAAGTTTTCAATATGTAACGCTCGTTGCTGGACAGATGGTTGCGTTAGGCGTTCAAATTGTTCTTCAGCAATTACTAAGCGAACCAGATATGAAAGCTTGGGGATGGCGTATTCCATTCATTATTGGTGCGATGGGAGCAGTAGCTGTATTATGGCTTCGACGTACAATGGATGAATCAGAGCAGTTCTCAAATATGGAATCGAAAAACCGCGAAAGCGCAGGAACCGTTCGCGCTCTTATGAAACACCCGAAAGCAGTATTAACAGTAGTCGGCCTAACACTAGGAGGCACTGTTGCATTTTATACGTACACAACATATTTACAAAAATTCATGGTAAACACAGTCGGTCTTCCGAAAGAAGTTGTGAGCTGGATTAACTTTGTCGCACTACTTATTTTCGTTGTGCTTCAGCCGATTGCGGGGCTATTATCCGATAAAATCGGACGCCGCCCACTATTAATGGCTTTCGGTATTCTCGGAACGTTACTAACAGCACCAATCTTCTTCTTCATGGAAAAAACGACAGAACCAATCGTAGCATTTTTACTCATGATGATCGGTCTTATTATCGTTACTGGTTACACATCGATTAACGCAATTGTAAAAGCAGAACTCTTCCCAACTGAAATTCGCGCACTAGGCGTAGGTTTACCTTATGCACTAACCGTTGCGATATTCGGCGGAACAGCGGAATTTATCGCATTATGGCTAAAGAGTATCGGAATGGAATCACTATTCTATTTCTACGTAGCTGGATGTATCGCGATAAGCTTTATTACGTATTGGCGTATGGATGAGTCATCGAAGACTTCGCAGATTGAGGCGGAGCTTAATGGTGGAGATAAACTAGCTAATAATAAATCTAGTTAAAATTACGTATTCCATGTTCTTCGTTTTACCTGAACTCGATTTTCTTTATCTAAAAAAGCATAATTCATTCATATATAATTTAAAAACCTCTACTTATATGTAGAGGTTTTT
>NZ_JBFPJI010000183.1:0-6591 GCF_040838205.1 Bacillus sp. S4 | reverse complement strand
TATATATACAAATTGGAGAAATGGGGGAGCGCTATGCGCGATTACTTAATTAAGCCACTTGTTGGTCAGCCGTATCCAATGATTTCACATGGAAAAGGTGTTTATTTATATGATCAAAACGGAAATAAATATTTTGATGGTTCGTCAGGAGCGATTACGGCAGGTATTGGACATGGCGTAACAGAGATTGCGGAAGTTATTAAAAAACAGGCAGAGGAGATTGCGTTCGTTTATAGATCACAGTTTACGAGTGAACCGGCTGAAAAATTAGCGAAGAAGTTGAGTGATTTAAGTGTAGGAGATTTGAACTGGAGCTTTTTTGTGAATAGTGGTACGGAAGCAAATGAAACAGCTATGAAAATCGCAATTCAGCATTTTCAGGAGCGTGGCATTCAAGGGAAACATAAAATTTTGTCACGGTGGATGAGCTATCACGGGATTACAATGGGAGCTTTATCTATGTCTGGGCATCCACTGCGCAGACAACGTTTCGTTTCTATTTTGGAAGATTATCCGACTATTCCAGCGCCATATTGTTTCAGATGTCCTGTACAAAAGGTATATCCAACATGTCAACTTTCTTGTGCGACTGAACTAGAAAGAGCGATTGATCGAATTGGTGCAGAGCATATTGCAGCTTTTATTGCTGAACCGATTATCGGAGCTGCTGGAGGCGCGATTGTCCCGCCGAAAGAATACTATAAAGTAATTAAAGATATTTGTAGTCATTACGATATATTATTTATTGCGGATGAAGTAATGACTGGACTTGGTCGTACTGGTGCATGGTTTGCTATGGAGCACTGGGGTGTAGAACCGGATATTATGACGCTTGGTAAGGGGCTAGGAGCGGGTTATACACCAATGGCAGCGACAATTGTAAGTGACCGTGTTATGGAGCCGATTTTACATGGATCACGTTCTGTAATGAGCGGACATACGCTTAGTGCAAATCCATTGTCTGCAGCAACGGCTTTAGCTGTTATTGAATATATGGAGAAACATAATTTACCTGAAAAAACAGCAGAAAAGGGAGAGTATTTATTAAAAGGTTTGCAGAAAGTTCAACAACAATCGACAATCATTGCCGATGTGCGTGGAAAAGGGTTGCTAATTGGAATAGAATTGCAACCTTTTACAAAGGCATCAGAGCTTATTTCAGTTGCTGCTAAAAATGGACTGCTCTTATACCAAGCTGTTTCAGGGCAAGCAGGAAAAGAGGATAGTGCACTGCTTGTTGCACCACCAATGACAACTACATATTCTGAGTTAGATGAATTACTTTCAATTTTTGTACAGAGCGTGGAAGAGATGATGCAAAAAGGAGGGCATAGTATCGCATGACAACCATTACAAATACATTCGGTAAATTAAAAGAAATAGAGGAAGTAATTTCTTTGTTCCATGATGATATGACATTAATGTTTGGGGGATTTGGAGGAATCGGATCCCCACCATCTTTAATTCAAGCTGTTTTAGATAAAGGTATTACAAATTTAAATTTAATAGGAAATGATACTGGATTTCCTGATGTAGGAATCGGTCGTCTTGTTACGAATGAAAGGGTTAAATCTTTAGTTACTTCTCATATTGGGTCAAATCCAAATGCGGGAAGACAATTAAATGAAGGAAGATTGCAAATTGAATTCTCTCCGCAAGGAACACTCGCAGAGCGTATTCGCGCTGGCGGTGTAGGGCTTGGTGGTATTTTAGTTGATGTTGGTGTTGATACGATTGTAGAAGAAGGAAAACGAACAGTTGAAATGAATGGAAAGACATATTTAGTTGAAACAGCTTTAACGGCTGAAGTCGCAATTGTATATGCGAAAAAAGCGGATCCGTTTGGCAATCTTGTATTTGATAAAAGCGCTCGTAATATGAATCCACACGTAGCTATGGCTGGTGACATAACGATTGTAGAAGCAGAAGAAATTGTTCCACTTGGAAGTTTAGATCCAGAAGAAATTGTCGTCCCAGGTGTATTTGTAAATTATATCGTGCCATCGGAAGGAGTGAATTGGAAATGGGTATGGGCGTAGAAGTAAGAGATAAGATTGCAAGACGTGCAGCGAAAGAAATTCAAAATGGTATGCTTGTAAATTTAGGTATTGGGATTCCATCGCTTGTACCGAATCATTTGCCAGAAGATATGAATGTTATGTTTCATGCGGAAAACGGTATTGTTGGTATGGGACCAACGCCAAGTAAAGGGAATGAAGATGAGAATTTATGTAACGCAGCCGGTTTACCAACATCTCTCATTACAGGAGCAAGTTATTTTGATAGCTGCATGGCATTTGGCATGATTCGAAAAGGATTACTTGATGTTACGATACTTGGTTCGTTACAAGTAAGTGAAAATGGTGATTTAGCGAACTGGATTGTACCAGGAAAACGTGTTCCAGGTATTGGAGGAGCGATGGATTTAGCGCAAAAAGCGAAGCGGGTCGTTGTTGTGATGAATCATGTTGATAAATACGGAAATGCAAAGATTGTTTCGGAATGTACATTGCCATTAACCTCGAAAAAATGTGTAGATTTAATTATTACAGACATGGCTGTCATGGAAGTGACTCCAAGAGGACTTGTCTTACAAGAATTAATGAGTCCGTACACTGTAGAAGATGTAAAACGACATACGACAGCTGATTTTCATATAAGCTCAAATTTACTAGTAATTGAATGAGGGGAGTTGTAATATATGGAGCAATTAAAAAAACAAGTTTGTGATTATATTGAGAGTCATGAAGAAGAGAGCGTAAAATTTTTAACACGATTAATTCAAGAAAAGAGCGTATCTGGTGATGAAAGTGGTGCGCAGGCAATTGTTATTGAAAAGTTGCGTGAGTTAGGTCTAGACCTTGATATTTGGGAGCCTGCTTTTAATGAAATGAACGATCACCCTTATTTCGTATCACCTCGTACAAGTTTTACAGATAGCCCGAACATTGTAGCGACTTTAAAAGGAAGTGGCGAAGGGAAATCTATGATTTTGAACGGGCATATTGATGTCGTGCCAGAAGGGGATGTAAATCAGTGGGATCATCATCCATACAGTGGAGAGAAAATAGGAAACCGCATATATGGACGTGGAACAACAGATATGAAAGGCGGCAATGTCTCACTTATGCTTGCGATGGAAGCGATTGTTGAATCTGGTATTGAACTAAAAGGTGATATACATTTTCAAAGTGTAATAGAAGAAGAGAGCGGTGGGGCAGGAACATTAGCCGCTATTTTACGAGGATATAAGGCAGATGGCGTTATTATTCCTGAGCCGACGAATATGAAGTTTTTCCCGAAACAACAAGGGTCAATGTGGTTTCGTCTACATATAAAAGGCAAAGCAGCACACGGTGGTACACGGTATGAAGGAGTAAGTGCAATTGAAAAAAGTATGTTTGTTGTAGATCATTTGAGAAAATTAGAAGAGAAGAGAAACGGTCGAATTACAGATCCGTTATTTAAGGGGATTCCGATTCCGATTCCAATTAACGTTGGGAAAATTGAAGGGGGAAGCTGGCCAAGTTCTGTTCCCGATTCATTAATTTTAGAAGGAAGATGTGGTATTGCGCCGAATGAGACTATAGAGGCAGCAAAAGAAGAGTTTGAAGGCTGGATTGGTGAATTAAAAGAAGTGGATAGCTGGTTTATAAAAAATCCTGTAGAAGTAGAATGGTTTGGAGCGAGATGGGTTCCTGGTGAACTAGAAGAAAATCATCCACTTATTACAACGCTTCAACATAACTTTGTTGAAATCGAAGGGAACGAACCGATTATAGAAGCTTCGCCATGGGGAACAGATGGAGGTTTGTTCACACAAATCGCTAACGTACCAACGATAGTATTTGGTCCAGGAGAGACGAAAGTAGCACATTATCCAAACGAATATATAGAAGTTGATAAAATGATTGCTGCCGCAAAAATAATTGCATGTACATTACTAGATTGGTGTGAGGTGAAGAAATGAAATACTATGAATCTTTTAGTGAACAGACAAAGCATTACACAGTAGAAGGGGTTTTAGATTATTTTAATAAACGTGTTAGAGTTGATCACTATACAGGAAATGTTGAAAGTATTATACAAACAATCGATGAATTAGCAGAGAAACATTCTTTCACTAAATGTATTATTAAAGGAAAGGGAGAGCATGTTTCAACATGGCTCTCTTTCGGTTTCTTACTGGAAGCAACGATACCTCATTATTTTCAAGGACACGATGCGCACTTCTTCGTGAAATATCATAATGATGAAAGACGAAATAGTATTCATTGGACTGAGGAAGATACCATTTTAAGTGGTGTAAAAGCAAAAGAAGTGAAAGAAAAAATAGTCCCAGAGGAATTTGTGTTAAGAAAAGCGACAGAAGAGGATGCGGAAGAATTAGCAATTGTCTTTGGAAAAGTATTTGAAGTTTATCCGACACCTTTAAATGATGCGAGTTATGTAAAGCAGACGATGAAGGAAGACGATACAATTTACTATGTTTATGAATTCGAGGGGAAAATTATTAGTACAGCATCTGCTGAAATGAACGTGAAAGAAGGTAATGCAGAATTAACGAATTGTGCTACATTACCTGAATATCGAAAACATGGTTTCATGAAAAGTCTGTTAATTAAATTGGAGGAAGAGCTCCAAGAAAAATCTATTTTTTGTTCTTATACAATTGCTCGCTCGCTATCTTTCGGTATGAATGCAGCCTTTCATCAATTAGGCTATACATATACGGGAAGGCTTGCGAATAATTGCTACATTTTTGATAAGTTGGAAGATATGAATATATGGGTGAAAGATTTATCCAGCTATTCGAAAGCAGTAAGACTCCCGCCTCAAAATTCGGCTGTAAAGCAAAGAAGTTAGGTGGGAGTCGGGTTAATAATCAGTGGGGATGAATAAAGCCCCACTGATTAAAGTTTCATTTAACCATAAATAAGCAATAGAAATATATATAAATTTCATCAAAATAATAGAACGGAATCGTCATGCTTATAATCGCACAGAGGGATGCCGAAAATCCGGCATGCATTTGCCAGATTTTCGGCAAGAGGGGGAATGACATTGCTAGCAGTTTCGACACAAGAAGTCATTGAAGCGATTTTGGGCAGTATTGATGAGGCTATACATGCAGTGGATGAAAATGGTATTACAATTTTTTATAATACAGTTGCTGCAAAACATGATGGATCGAAAATTGAGAATGTGCTAGGAAAACATTTATTAGAAGCATTCCCTTCATTATCTAGGGAAACGAGTACACTAATGAAAGTGTTACATACGAAAAAACCGATTGTACATCAAGTTCAGCATTATCAAAATTTAAATGGGGAAGACGTTTGTACGGTAAATACGACGCTACCTATTTTTATAGATGGAAATATTGCCGGTGCTGTTGAAATTGCGAAAGATTATTCTACAATTCAAACGCTTACTGACACAATCGTAGATTTACAATCGAAAATAAAACGGTCGACTAGCAAAAAAATGGTAAAAAAGCATGTTGCATTCGAGACAATTGTAACAAATGATTCCCGCTTTAAACAGACGAAAGAGTTAGCTCAAAAAGTAGCCCCAACAGATGCAAATGTTTTAATATATGGTGAAACAGGAACAGGGAAAGAGCTATTTGTGCAAGCAATTCATGAAGCTTCTAAACGGAAAAACAAGCCATTTATTGCACAAAACTGCGCAGCTTTGCCAGAGTCGCTATTAGAAAGTTTATTGTTTGGAACTACAAAAGGAAGCTATACAGGGGCAATTGAACGAGCGGGATTATTTGAACTTGTAGATGGAGGAACATTGTTTTTAGATGAACTTAATTCAATGCCACTCGATTTACAAGCGAAGATGCTACGTGTATTAGAAGATGGAGTTATTCGTCGCATTGGTGATAATAAGACGAGAAAAGTAGATGTTCGCGTTATTACTGCAATGAATCAGCCTCCAGAAGTATGTTTAAGAGAAAATAAAATTCGCACTGATTTATACTATCGATTAAATGTGTTTTCATTATATATTCCGCCGCTTCGCGAAAGAACTGAGGATGTACTGTTATTAGCATCTTACTTTTTGAAAGAATATAATAAAAGTTATAAAAAAGGTGTACTTCAAATTGATAAGGAAGCGAAAGAAAGATTACAAGCTTATCAATGGCCTGGAAATGTTCGTGAGTTAAAACATACGATTGAACATGCTGTCATTATTACGGAAGGGAATTCGTTAACAGCAAATTGCTTACCACGAACATTTCGGAAAGAGAAACTTCCGAAGAAGAAAAGTATATTACCACTTAGGGAAGCTCTTCATCAAACGGAAAAGGAATTAATAGATCAAGCATTAATTGAAACGGAAGGGAATATTTTGCAAGCAGCAAAAATATTAGGTATTCCGCGTCAAACGCTTCAATATAAACTGAGCAAGTACGACAAAACCGCCGAATAATCGGCGGTTTTTGTGTGTTTGCACCAATAAAAGAGCGTTTACATATATAACAAGTAATGAATATGATAGTAAATATCGTTTTAGTACAGTACTTAAAAATATTTATTCTCTTATATAATAGGGTATTTCTCGCATTTACTTATCAAG
>NZ_JBFPJI010000182.1:0-6636 GCF_040838205.1 Bacillus sp. S4 | reverse complement strand
GGAGAGTTTTATTGAAGTAGAGTTAGTTAATGATTTTTTTAATACGGAGTCGTATAGTTGTCAAATTCAAATTTTTATAGGGGATAGTGAGAATAAGAAGTTTTGATTCCATAATTTTATGGAGGGGACTGTCCCAAAATCCTAACTTTGAAATGGAGTTATGTTCTTATTGGGTAAAATTGCAACATAAATCTCATTATATCGACTTAACTACAAAATACAACAATAATAGCCTACCTATTAATAAAAAGAGGGCCGTCCCAAAAAAACTTTTGGGACGGCCTCATTAGTAGTAAGGAACGTATTATTTACGTGAGAAACCTTCTTCATCAAGGTATTCCGCAGCTTCTGGATAAGAGTTGAATGTACCGTCTAAGTTTACGCCAGCGTAAACGTTCCACATGTCATCCTCTGAGATAAGAGTAAGGATATGACCATCTTCGTTACGCCATTCTTCTTCGGCAGCAGGTTCCATTGGTGCTACAATTTCCTCTTGCTCCTGTGATAGACGTTCAATTACTTTTTCAATTAATGAACGCAGTTCTTCTTCTGAAAACTCACGGATGTTAATCATACCTTTATCATCTGTTTTATAACCTTTAATGAAGTTTGCATATACAAATCCGTTTCCATTTGGGTGTAAATGATATACAACGTTCTTTTTATCTAAACGACTTTCTTCAAAGTGAAAGTTTACGCGTTTTAATGATACGTTCTTTCTTTCTAATTCCGGGAAAGATTCAATAATTGATAATTTTTCTTCAAAAGTTAGCATAGTGCCTCCAAGTATATAGTAAAAGATTTAATTTGTTCATTATAGCATAGTCAAGTTTGTTTCCAAAGGTAGATTCGTCATATTGCTGTTTTTTAGTTTGATTTGGGAAGGCTATTTATCAATGTAGGCGTTTACTTCACGAGACTGTAAAGAGTTTTTTATAAATACGCTAACGAATGATTTGTTTTAGATGTACAATGGAACGTGGACTTTATCCCGCTATTTGCGGGCTAATAATCAGTGGGGGATGAACAAAACCCCCACTGATTAAAGTTTCACTTTATACGAAGGTGGTTATTTATATGTTTCAAAAAATAGCAAAGGAATGTTTAGCAGGGTTTACTGTTGCGATTGTTGCTTTGCCGCTAGCAATTGCATTTGGTATTGCCGCAACGGGAACGTCTGAGGGAGCTTTGGCCGGATTGTATGGTGCGATTTTTGCAGGTTTGTTTGCGGCATTATTTGGCGGTACACCGGGACAAGTAACAGGTCCTACTGGGCCGATTACAGTTATTGCAACAGGCGTTATTGCAACTCACGGATTAGAAGCAAGTTTTATTGCATTTATGATGGCAGGGTTATTTCAAATCTTATTTGGTGTATGTAAGCTCGGCTCTTACGTTCGTTACATTCCATATCCCGTTGTTTCAGGATTTATGAACGGAATTGCACTGATTATTATTTTAGGTGAAATGAAGCACGTACAAAATAGCTTTCTACTTGTGTTATTAACGATCATTGTAATGATTGTTTCTGGAAAATGGATTAAGGCCATTCCATCAAGTTTAGTAGCATTAGTAGGTGTTACAGTAACGTTGCCATTATTTTCTTCTATGCTACAAGGAATTACGGTAAACTTACCAGTTGTAGGAACTCTTTCTTTAAATAAGATGATTGAAAAGATAGGTGTAATTCCAGAGGCGATGCCATCTCTTCACGTACCGACTTTAGACGCAAATGGCATGTTAGCGCTTGTATTACCAGCGCTTAGTATTGCTTTACTAGGATCAATTGACTCATTATTAACGTCTGTCGTAATGGATAATGTGACGGGGACACGTCATAAAAGTAATAAAGAGTTAATCGGACAAGGTATTGGTAATGTTGCGAGTGGTTTGTTCGGAGGATTAGCAGGAGCAGGTGCAACTGTTAGATCAATCGTTAATATAAGAAGCGGCGGGAAAACGGCGCTGTCGGCTTGTATGCATAGCATCATCTTATTCATTTTCATTATGGGACTCGGTTCAGTGGTACAATATATTCCGCTTGCTGTATTATCAGGCATTTTAATTTTAACTGGCATCGGGATGTTTGATTGGGAAAGCATGAGGAAAGCACATGTAGCACCGAGAGGCGATGTGATTGTTATGTTCGTGACGATGTTTGTGACAGTGAAATTCGATTTAATGGTTGCTGTTGCGTTTGGCATTATTCTTTCCTTCATTATATACATGGTGAAATGTAAAGAACGTAAAGCTTCTATTATAAAAGAAAAAGAAGCGACGTATACGATTCAGGGACCACTTTCATTTCTATCAGTAGATCGTATTTTTGCTTCTTTACAAAATGTGAAGTCACCAGTTATTTTGCGTATGAAAGATGTACGTTATATGGATGTATCAGGAGCTATGGCATTATTAAACTTTGTTGAGCAATCGGATAAAATAGGAGCGAGTGTGACACTTGAACATGTACATCCGCATGTTGAAAAGACGATAGTGACGATGGCGAATGATGAGCAGAAAGGGAAATTACGATTTTTGAAAGCTGAAGCAATATAAAAAATAAGAACCTTCACATGAATTGCGTTGTAGATTGTGAGGTTCTCATTTTTTGTATATGTGTTTATTATGCACGAAAATCCTTATATCTAGATGTTTTAAGTCTGTTGACAATTGCTACACTAAGCAGTATAGTAACATCTTAGATTAGCAGTATGCTATCATAATAAGTGTAAGAATTTTAAGATTTCTTTATGCTAAAAAGAAATCGCTTTAAGCTGGAGGGAATATTTGATGTACAAACAGTTACCACACGGAGTAAAAGTCGGGATTACACGTTCAATTGCTGCTTCTTTTGAGAAGTATATGAAGGATATTGAATGGAACGAAGAAAAGTTTGACATACAACAATTTGTTGAACAGTGGAAACAATATTTATATACAAAATCAACTTGGATTAATAAAGTAGATGACAAGTTGAAAGAACATCCAGATTTCCATCAAGTGTTAGCAGTGAAAGTGAATGAAAAAATTAACGAGCTTATTAATGAAGAGCCGACTGAAGATCAATTGAAAATTTTAAAAGATAACAAAGTAAACAATATAGATGATTTTTGTAAGCTAGAAGCAGCATATCATATTGAACGTCTGTAGTTGAATTGCATAATATTGTACATCAAAACACGTCGTATTCATAAAAGAATACGACGTGTTTTGATTAAGAATGGTTATTGCGGGATAAATGCTTTCCATTTAGATAAATCGATTGTTTCCTTTGATACTGAATCAGCAGAGAATGTAAAAGTCCAAGGTTTAGTTGAATTGGCCTTGATTTGAAAATCTGTTAATGTAAATACTCCTTTTGCAACGACAGCCCCAGAGCAATCTGAAATATGCAATGGAAGTTGTTCAAGAGTTATATTTTGATTATAACCATTACGGATTAAAATCGTTGCATTCAAATCTCCATTTTCTTCTACAGCTGCGTTTAGCCCTAGGAAATTAATTTCATCTTCTGCAGGTGGAGTAAGGTTAGTAATAATTTCTTGCAATTTCATTATTGCGCTTTCAGATAGTTTTTCTTGCCATATAGGATCTAAATCTAATGAATGTTTGCCTTTTAAGTCAAATACTAGTTGCCAGTCTTCTGTAGATAGAGTTGCTCCAGTTATTGAATTTTCTTCAAATACGAAAGTCCAAGGCATATTTACATTTGATGGAATCTCGCTTAAGAGTGACAAATCAAATTCTTGACGTGCACATGTTTCTCCATCTTTATTTAATAGTGATAGAGTAAGAGTCTCAAATTGAATTGAATGTTTTACGCTACTACGAATAAATGTAGTAATATAATAAGCATTTTCATGTTTTTTACTTTCAACTCCAGCTAGCGAAATTTGATTTTCTTGTAAGGTAGGTAAAGATTTATGTAAAAATTGATAAATATACTTCTGTTCTTGTGAAACTTCATTCCAAGAAGGATGAAAGTATAAGTTAGGTTTTATGTTTTTTGTATTGTTGATATTGTCTTCGGTTCCTAATAATTGAGAACTCGAAATTACAGAGTCTCTACCTTTTTTTCTTGCCTTCTTTAAAAATGATAGCATGCAATTCACCTCGTTATATATTTTGTGGAACAGTTATATATCTTGCTAAATATAAAGCAACCTCTTTTTCAAAATGGCTAAATGTTTGTAAAAAGATTTCAAAACCTTCTTTTTGATAAAGGCGTGCTGGATCCTCTTGTTGATATTGTCTTAAGCCAATACCTTCTTTTAAATGTTGCATTGCACTTAAATGATTTGTCCAACCAGAATCAAGGAAGTGTAAGCTGATTTGACGTAATACTTGTTGTGCATCTGCATTTTTTTCTAAATCATTAATACGCTTTATATAACTTGTAAGAGTATCTTTTAATAGTTCTTGTAAGTCTTCAGCGGAATGGACGTTATTAGCAGATAATGCCGGAATTTCTTCGATAGATAAAACTTCTTGTAAAGCTTCCACTAGTCTGGTGAAATCCCACTCTTCAGGAAGCATTCCTTCTAATAAATGTTCATTAGCAATAGTAGCTACTGTATTTTTAATCATTGGAACGACAATCTCTATCATATTGGTTTCTTCGTTTAAGAGGTTAATACGAAGTTTGTAAACTACATTTCGTTGATCGTTAATGACATCATCTAATTTCAAGTTATATTCACGCATCGAAAAATGACTACCTTCACAAATTAATTGCGTACGGTTGACTAAATCGTAAATTTTAGTAGTTTGAATTAGGCCATTCTCATCGGTTTTAAGTGATTTTTCAAGCTTCTCTACTTCTTCACCAGCGTAGCGTTGCATCATTTCATCTTCTAATGAAAGGAAGAATTGAGAACTTCCAGGGTCACCTTGTCGGCCAGCTCGTCCTTTTAACTGATTATCAACACGGCGAGATTCATGTCTTTCTGTTCCAATTACATGTAAACCGCCAAGCTCATGGACGCCTTTTTCTAATAAAATATCCGTTCCGCGTCCTGCCATATTTGTAGCGATTGTAATTTGTCCTTTTTTCCCAGCTAATGCAATTAAATCAGCTTCTTGCTCAGCACTTTTCGCATTCAATAGTTGGTAAGATAAATTTGCTGCATCTAAATAACGAGCAACAGTCTCTGATTGGAGGATGGACATCGTACCAATTAAAATAGGACGTTCTTCCTTATGTATGTTTATTACTTCTGCACAGACAGCTTTATATTTCGCATCGGCTGTTAAATATACGACATCTGTTTTATCTTCGCGAAGTATAGGACGATTCGTTGGAATAGAGATAACTTCCATATTATATACGCGGTTAAATTCTTTTTCTTCTGTTTTAGCTGTACCAGTCATACCGGATAATGCTGGATACATGCGGAAGAAGTTTTGAATTGTAATAGATGCTTGCGTTTGATTTTCATCTGTAATTTTTAAGCCTTCTTTAGCTTCAAGTGCTTGGTGTAAGCCGTCGCTTAAAGAACGTCCATCCATAACACGTCCTGTAAAAATGTCAACGAGCATAATTTTTTCATCATAGACAATATAATCCACATCTAATTGGAAAGCGACATATGCACGTAATGCTTGAATCATATAATGATATAAAGTTTGATGCTCTAAATCATATAAGTTATCAATATCAAATAAATCTTCAATCTTCGTAATGCCATCTTCTGTGAAGTTACATGTTCTTGTCTCTGCATCGAAAGTGTAGTGCAGAGTATCTTGAAATGTTTTCATTACCTTTGCGCATAAGTAATGAAAATCGGAACTGCTTGATTTTTTTCCAGCGATAATGAGAGGGGTTTTTGCCTCATCAATTAAAACGCTGTCAACTTCATCTATAATTGCAAAGTGATATGGACGCTGCACTTGATGCGCTTGAGATGATGCCATATTATCACGAAGATAATCAAAACCAAACTCAGTACCGATTCCATATGTAATATCAGCTTCATAAGCGTGTTTCTTATCGCTAGATTGCATTTGAGCAAGGTTTAATCCAACCGTTAGACCAAGAAATTCATGAACTTGACCAATTAGTTCCTTATCTCGTTTGGCTAAATAATCATTTACTGTAATAACATGGACACCTTTTTTCTCAAGAGCACGTACGTAAGTAGGTAAAGAGGAAACGAGTGTTTTCCCTTCTCCAGTAGGCATTTCGGCAATATTTCCTTCTAATAATACAAGGCCACCAATTAACTGTACATCGTAGTGACGAAGACCGAGTACCCGTCTTGCAGCCTCTCGAACGACAGCAAATGCTTCTATTTTTATATCGTCAACTGTTTTTCCGTTTTGTAACATAGTTTGAAAGGTAACAGTTTTTTGACGTAACTCATCATCTGATAATGTTTCCATTACAGATTCTAATTGATTAATATCATTCACAATTTGTTCGTAATTTTTAATCTTTCTTTTTTGTGAATCTCCCAATAACTTCTTGACCGAATTCAGCATTTTTGTAACACTCCTCTTACTGACAATAGATACATTATAGCATAGTTATACTAGAAAAAAGTAGAAATGGAAAGTGGTAGGGGGTTTGAGTAAAATCGTTTTTTGAGTAAGAATACTTGCGTTTTGTTATAAAAAAGAAAGTATTCAATATATAAG
>NZ_JBFPJI010000181.1:0-6655 GCF_040838205.1 Bacillus sp. S4 | reverse complement strand
AGCTTATGCTTATAATATCCTCTTAAACTTCCTTCATGATGTGCAGGATGCATCCATTCTTCTTTTGTATATCCATAATCAACTGTAATACATATACCTTTCTGAAACCATTTCGCAATCTCTTCTATATACTCTTCCATTGCAATAGGCACTTCAAAGCGCTGTCCCTCAGCAATATGAATGTTATATTTCAATAAGTAACGACCGATTCTTTTCTCTATCGGTCTAAATACTTCTGTAAGGTTTCCCTCATCTGTATACGTGATACGTACTTCATACAAAATTCCATTTCTTTTCTCAACTATCTCAACAGGAAACGCATCAAATAATTCATTCGAAAAAATAATTCCTTCGAAAGACTCTCCCATTTCAATATAAGATGTATAATACGACACATTATCAAATAAACAAAGCTTCTCCTGTTGTAGCCTTCTATGAAAAGGGCTCACTTCAATAATTGAATAGTTTAAATTGATAAAGGTTTCCGGAGATAATTGTTTCCATTCTTGTAAAATATCATAGGCAAACTTTCCTGTTCCCCCACCAATCTCACAAATATTTGGAGAAACTTCTCCCTTTTCAACAAGCCGAATAAAAAACTTAGCAAAAGTCTTCGCAAATACAGAAGATACATTGCTACTCGTAAAAAAATCTCCCTGTCTGCCAATTTTTTCACGTTCTCTCATATAATACCCATGTTCCTCTGCATATAATACGAGGTTCATATACGTACTATATGAAATCGAATGATCCTTTTCTTTTCCCATCCATTCTCTTAAAATGAGCTCCATCCCCATAATGACTCCTTATTGTAAAAATGGATTATTTTCTTTTTCAAAACCAATGCTTGTTTCTGGACCGTGTCCACATAGCACCGCTGTTTCATCTGGTAATACAAATAATTTCTCTTCAATACTTCCAATTAATTCAGCAAAACTTCCACCAGGTAAATCCGTTCTTCCAATACTCATTTGGAACAATACATCTCCAGAAAATACAGCATTCGCTTCTTTACTATAATAAGAAATACTTCCTGGAGAATGTCCTGGTGTCTCAAAAATTTCAAAACTAAAAGAATCAATCGTTAATGTACCCTCTTCGTCAATAATATGATCTGCTGGTTTTGCTGTAATACTGCGGTTCATCATAAAAATTTGTGAGCCATTCACAGTTGCATCACCTAACCAATCCGCTTCTTCTTTATGTACGTATACAGGAATATGAAAAGCGTCTCTCACCGCATCAACAGCACCGATATGATCGAAATGAGCATGTGTTAATAAAACCGCAAGTGGTTTTAACTGTGCTTCTTGTAAATATGTAACAAGTTTCTCTCCTTCATGGCCAGGATCAAAGATAATACACTCATTTTGATCATTCGTTAAAATATAAGCATTTGTTTGTAATGGGCCTAACGGCATTTGTATCCATTTCATATGAAAATCTCCTCCAGTTATTTAATTTACTTTTAATGATACAACATTTCTTTCTCTTAGGAAAAGAAGGGGTGTTATCTCGACAATCATTTTTAAAACATGTACAATATAAAAGAGTAAATATTCTAAAAACTCATCCTAAGGAATGAGTAGACAGAGGAGGATATTGTATGGGCCTTGTTATTATTTTTACGCTAGTCACTCTGTTAGCTGTATTCGCTACGCTTAGAACACTTCGCGAAAAAAACTTATTCGCGGGCGGCTTCGCTATTGCAACCGTACTTGTTTTCGGATGGTTTACAATCATGACTGTTCTATATAATGGGTACCCACCAGCAGCTTAATCCATTTACATTTTTATTCTCCAACAAGATCTTGCATAAAAAGAGGAAGGGGACCCCTTCCTCTTCTCATTATTCACAACTTATATCATCTTCGCCTCGTATTTGTGCTTTTTTACAAGCCACGCTCCTCCAATTACACCTGCATCATTACCAAGTATTGCAATTGCTAACTTTGTGCTCTTTACAGCACGAGAGAAAGCATATTGCTCGAAATAACGTTGAATTGGCTCTAATAGTGCATCTCCAGCTTTAGATACGCCACCACCAATTACGATTTTCTCTGGGTTCAACGTACTAGCAAGGTTCGCTACAGCTAATCCTAAATAAGAAGCTACTTTTTCCACTACTTCACCTGCTAGTTCGTCACCTTGTCCAAGCGCTTCAAACACATCTTTTGATGTAATAAGCCCTTCTTCTGCTAACATAGAACGTAAAACACTTTCTTTATCTGTCCCTTGTATTTTTTGCATAGCAACACGCACAATACCTGTTGCAGAGGCTACTGTTTCTAAGCAACCCGACTTCCCGCAATTACATGGAAAAGCGTTCTCTGTAACAACTGTAATATGTCCAATCTCACCAGCAGCACCGCTTATACCATGTACAATCTCACCATTGGCGATAACACCACCACCAACACCAGTGCCAAGTGTCATACAAATTAAATCTTTTGCTCCTTCGCCAGCACCTTTCCACATTTCACCAAGCGCCGCTAAGTTTGCATCATTATCAATCACAACAGGTAATCCTGTTTCTACTTCTAGCAAGTCTTTTAACGGATAGTTTTTCCATCCTAAATTAACCGCTTCATAAATCATTCCAGATGCCACATGTACAGGACCAGGAGCTCCCATACCAATACCAATTAGCTTGCTTTTTAATTCACCTAATTCTTCTAACTTTTTATCAATAGCTTTCGCTACATCAAGTGTAATATGTTTTCCTTGTTCATTTGTATTCGTAGGGATTTCCCACTTATGTAAAATTTCACCGTACACATTAATAAATGCTAATTTAATCGTTGTACCACCAAGGTCAACACCAACTAACCATTTCTCTTCCATGTTACGTACCTACCTTTATCTAATTCTTATTTATCTCTTTTTGAATTTCTTGCTTCAATAAAAATAAAGCTGTTTGATAGTCTTGTGGATCGATTAGCTGTGATTGATTTAATTCACGCAATTCATCTTGCATTAATTGTAAATCAGCAATTCGATCACCCGTATAAATAATCGTGCCAAATTTCTTTAACAATTGCTGAATATCATAAATGGATATCATTTTATCACCCTCTATGCTCACTTACTATAAAAAAATTATAATAAGAAAACGTTCACATATTTTATTATAATCAAGAAGAAAAAGTCTCGTCAATTTTTATTTGTCTATACAAGCCCATTTATAACCATTGTTCCTTTTTCTGTAATAATTTTCTCTACATTTTTATCAAATGGCTCTACCGGAATATGTTTTACAATTTGAAAATCATAAGCTAATGATAGCGTTTTCCCTTTATAGTGCACGAGATAACGATCATAGTAGCCACCGCCATATCCAATCCGTTCTCCTCGCTGTGTATAAGCTACTCCTGGCACGATAAGAAGATCAATTTCACACGCATTTACTTCTTCCGTAAGCGCTGGAATCGGTTCACGTAAATTCATATATACTGTTTCTAATTGGTTAAAATCACTAATTCGTCGGAAAGACATCGTTCTTGCCCCTTTATTACACTTCGGAACAACAATTTTCTTTCCTTCTTCCCAAGCTTTTTCGATAATAGGATATGTATTCACTTCTTGCTCCATCGAGAGAGTGATTCCAATTGTTTTAGCTTCAACCCACTCTTTTTGTCCATACACCGAAACGGCAATTTGTTCCGATAAAGTTGTATACTGTTCTTCAGATAAAGAATTCATGTGTTCTATTATTTGTTTGCGTAACCGTATTTTCTCTTCTTTCACACACTTTTCCCCCTTACAGTGACACTTTACTCTACGAGGATAGTGTATCACTTTTATGTAGAAATCGCATAAAAAAAAAGAAACAGTAGGAAAATATTCCTACTGCTTACTTTGTTTCACGGTGTAACGTAGACTTCTTGTCACGCTTGCAATACTTTTTAAGCTCGATACGCTCAGCGTTGTTACGTTTATTTTTCTTTGAGATATAGTTACGATCTCCGCATTCTGTACATGCTAGAGTAATATTCACACGCATTCTTATTTCCCTCCAGTCACTAATAACTTAAATCAGACTATACTATAATACCACTTTTAAAATAAAAATTCTACACCTTTTGATATTGTCTAATTTTTTCTATAAGATTTTTCATGTTTTCCCTTGCTATCACTGGGTTTCTAGCATGTGAATACACCAAAAATTTTGGTTGTTTTGTATCAGAAACGATATAAGACCACTCTTTTTCTGTATATTTGAACTGTATCCCTTCAAATATACCTTCTTCTTTTATTTCCATATCGGCCAATAATTTCCTCATTACTTTCCCTTTTTCCTTCCATGAACATACAACTTCATCATAAAGTAGATACAGTGGAGGTGATTGCTCTGCTATGCTAAGTAATGTTTTTCCTTGCAACGCTATTAATTCAAATAATTTTCCAATTCGATATAAAATATCTCGCTTCCATCTTATTTGAAAAGAGTTTTTTTCATTATGCATATAAAAGAGGAGATAACATTCCCCTAATTTCAAAGACATTGGGTAAACATTATCTGCTGATTCGAGTAATAAATCTGGAATATCTACTTCTTCAAAATCAGTTCCTTGGTAAATATTACTGTGAGTGTCATATAATTCGAAGCGATTTCCATGTTCAGAAAACATAAGCGCCATATTTGCTTTACTCGATTTCATCAAAGCTTTCACATGATCTTTTTGTTCACTCGCATAAATCCATGTAACTGTGCATCCAAGCCTTTGTAGAAAGAGCATAAGTAAATGTTGTAACATATCATTTCTCTTATTAATAAGGAGATGAAACTTCTGTTTTTGTATCGTTTCAATATCAATACGCTCTAACACAGCTTCTACATAATTATTTACAGAAACGTGAACTAGCTTATTTCGTCCCATTTCTTTCTCACAAGCGTAATAAAACGACTCAGACATATATACTTGTTCTATCGCTTTTTGCTGCTTATACGTTAAAAGCGAGCCCTCCTTACCATATAGTTGTATAACAATCCCTCTTTCGCTTTCCACTTGAACGAAAACTCCACCTGCACATTGCAAATTATGAATCACATACTGAAAAAGCGACTCATTCATTTCTTTACATTCCATCGTATGAATCCCGCTGCCATGAATGGCATGGAGGAATAAATTTTTAAAGGAAGTTGTTTCTATATTTTCCTGACTTCCAATCAATATACTCTCTCCTTTGGCAAAAAGAGATCCATAAGCCATTGCAACTTTCACAATAAATTGAGGAGTAATTTCAACATTACCCCTTCCTACAATCCGGCTTTTTTGTAACCACCCTGCACTCTTTTCACTCTCTTTAACACCGGCAGAACCTACTATCGAATGACTATCTATCTCCTTATATGGCCATATTTTTCCTTTTTGCTTAATTACTGTACTTTTCCCTATATGGCAATGGTCCGCTACAATACTTTTTTGAAAAAGTGTAACATCATCTTCGACCATTGTATGATCTCCTATTGTTGTTTCTAACAACTCACAATTTTTTCCTATATGAGCGTTTGCAAAAATGATGCTTTTTTGAAGATGAGAATAACTTGAAACGATACTATTTTTTCCGATAATAGAGTACGGTTCAATTACAGCCCCCGCACCAATCATTACTCCTTCTCCAATAAAAGAAGGACCATGAATTTTCGTTCCTTTTCCTATCGTTACACCTTCTCCCATCCACACCATTGGTAATACTTCTGTATATGGAATAGGCACCTTCAATTTTTTCGTCAACAAATCGAATTGAGCTTGCCGATATTGATCAAATGTACCAATATCTAGCCAATAGTCTTCTGATAAATATGCAAATAAAGCATTTTTATTAGCTAATAACGGAAACACATCATGACTGAAATCCGAAAATTCCATGGATGGTATGTAAGAAAAGATTTCTGGCTCCATTATATAAATACCTGTATTCACAATATTAGAAACTACCTCATTCCAGCTCGGTTTTTCTATATATCGTATAATTTCTTGTTCTTTATTCATTACAACTAACCCAAATGAGAGTGGGTTTTCTACTTCTTTCGCAAACATCGTTACCATTCTCTTCTTCTGTTCATGAAATGCAATTCCTTCTGATAATTGAAAGTCAGTTAATGCATCCCCACTAATAACAACAAATGTTTCATCTAAAAAACTTTCCGCTTGCTTAATGCTCCCTGCTGTTCCAAGCGGAGGAGAATCTTCAAAATAATACAAGTTAACTCCCCACTTACTACCATCACCAAAGTATTGCTTAATGGCAGTACTCATATATTGAACTGTAATTGCAATTTCACGAATACCATGCTGACGTAATAATTCAATATTATATTCAAGAACTGGTTTTTCTAACAATGGTAACATCGGTTTTGGAGTATTACATGTTAATGGTCTAAGACGTCTCCCTTTTCCTCCAGCTAAAATAACCCCCTTCATATACTTCAGCCTCCACTTATATAATGTTCAAGAACTCCGTATATCATTTATCCCACATTAACTGCAGGAAAAGTCCGTTTTGGTATGATCTAACAATCAGTGAGAGACAGCCCCACTAATTAAAGCCTCACTTTATGAATAAATGTACCTTTTAACTCCCGATAAAAAAAGAAAGCGCTTACCATTAACTTAGTAAAATAATTAATAAGACGTAATTAACACATATG